>JAZFRP010000091.1:0-3014 GCA_036445715.1 Candidatus Humimicrobiaceae bacterium
ATAAATGATCTCATAGATGCATTCAGTTATGGGAACATCCAGTTCATTTTTTACTGCGATCTCAGAGACAGCCTTAGAGGTTCTAACACCCTCAGCGACCATATACATGCTATCCATTATCTGATCAATATTTTCTCCACGTGCCAATCTTTCGCCAACACCCCTATTACGGCTGTGTTTACTGATACATGTAGCTATTAGATCGCCCATTACTGCGGCCCCTGAAAAAGTAAGGGGATTTGCTCCAAGTCTTGTCCCGAATTTTGAAAGTTCATACAATCCTCTCGTGATGAGTGACGCTTTTGAATTGGCACCATAGCCGAGTCCGTCAGAGATGCCTGATGCAATTGCTATAATATTTTTAATAGCGCCTCCTATTTCAACTCCAGAAACATCATTATTGGTATATATCCTGAAACTGTCTGTAGAGAGAACAGGCTGTATGAATTTAAGGATCTCAGCATTTTTGGAAGCAACGACAGAGACACTTGGAAGCTTCCTGGCAACTTCTACGGCAATATTTGGTCCGGAAAGGGAACAAGTCTTAGCTTTTAGTGGCTCAGGAAGGACTTCCTCCAGGACTTCTGAAAGGCGCAGATTCGTCCCGGTCTCAAATCCTTTGGCTACATTTAAAACACATCTTACAGGATCGGCTGCTGACTTAAAAACATCATAGAATTTTTTAACTGTTTCCCTTAATGCATGTGAAGGTATGGCAAGTACTATGATATCAGAGCCGGAGATCATATGATCATCTATTTTATGAAAAGGAGTTATATTATCAGGCATTACGAGATCTTTAGTATATTTAGTATTTCTCCGTTTAGATAATATTTCCTTGCACGTTTCCTCTCTATGGGTCCAAAGTGATACATCATATTCTTTGTCCGCAAGGAGAACAGCCAGGGTTGTCCCCCAGCTTCCGGCACCTATTATGGCTATTTTATTTATCTTGTTTTTTTTCATTTGGATTTATCAGTATTTAAATTTTAAAAAAATTGGAGCTCCTGTAAAATCAAATTCATCCCTTAAACTGTTTTCAACATATTTTCTAATATTGATTTTCTTGGTGGCATCAAGATTAGAAAATATTAAAAATGATGGAGGTGAAGTCCTTATTTGTCTGGCAAATTTCACTTTAAACTGTTTCCCCTTGATATAAATACCTTTTTTCACTGCCAGAGACTTAAAGAGCTCAGTGATCTTTTTATCTGGTATTTTTTTTGCTCGTTCCACCATCAGGGTATCTATCATTTTAATCAGGCTTCCCAATCCTTTTTTTGTAATTGCACTGATCTTTAAAAATGGTATAAAATGTGCAAAACGCAAACTATAATCAAGGTCCTTTATCAATGCATCAAGTGTCTCGCTGTCTACAAGATCTATCTTACTGAAGACAATACATATGCTGATGCCTTTATCCATGCACATCTCAACGATTTTAATATCTTGTTTTGTTATATTCAGTTTAGTGCTATCGACCAATATCAATGCAATATCTGATTCGCTTGCGGCTCTTTCAGTCCTGAGTTTACTATAATATTCAAGATCATCCATATTCTTTTTACTCTTTTTTAGGCCGGCTGTATCTATGAATTTATAGCTTTTTTCTCTAATGGTCACAATGCTGTCTATGCTATCCCTGGTTGTCCCCTCTATGTCATCTACGATAGCTCTTTCTTCGCGGATAAAAGTATTAAAAAGTGTAGATTTTCCTACATTGGGCCTTCCAAGTATTGAGATCACCGGTAACTTGTCCGGATCATTATTTTCTTTTGGATTATTGGCAGGTAGTTTTTCGGCTATTAGATCAAGCAGATCTCCAATATTTTTACCATGTACCGCAGATATTTTTAATGGGTATCCAAAACCAAATTCAAGATAATCCTCTGTATAAAAAACCCTCCCCGGGTCATCCCATTTATTTCCAACAAAAATTATTTCTTTTTCAGATTTTCTAAGTATCTGTGCTATTTCCCTATCCATTACAGACAAAGGTTCTGCTATATCTACCATGAAAATAATGACGTCAGCTTCATCTATTGCTTTTTTTGCCTGGATAAATATTTCCAAACTTAATCTTTTTGTTGATTTTAGATCAATACCACCGGTATCTAATAAGTAAAAATCTTTGCCATTCCAGTCACTTAAGTAATATTTTCGGTCACGGGTGATCATGGGTTGTTGGTGGACGATAGCTTCCCTGGTCTTACATATCCGGTTTATCAAAGTAGATTTTCCAATATTTGGCCGTCCTATTATTGCAACTTTTGGTAAATTTTCCATAAATGCTCTTTATCCTGTTATTTTCTTATTTTATTAAATTTAAATTTCATTTTTTCTACCTGTAATGCAATCTACAAAACTCTCGCTGCCTTCGTCTACCAGCTTAATATTATTACAGGTCTCCATTATATTGTCTCTGCTAAAATTGTCTATGGAAAATCCTTCATTATTGAAAATACAGTCGGGAATAAAAATATTATCATATTTAGAAGTATCTGTCTTTTTAAGAGTCTCAACAATATCGCAGGCTGCTAAAAGTCCAGTCACCTTTACATTACCTCCTAAAAAGCTATTGCGTACAGTCAGTATTTCTATACTGGGGATATATGACTTGAATGGAAATTTAGCATATGAATTATTTAAGATCGATTCAATTGCTTTATCAAGAGCTGCCGTACCGTATTCTGAACTTACAAGAAGAGACTTTCTTTTTTGATGGGAAAATGCATCAGTCTTTGCATTAAGGCCTTTAATAATATTTTGAACCCCGTGGAGAAAATCTGATACTTTTCCTATTCCATTTTCAATCTGGTTAAAATCTCCGTAGCTTTCATAAAGTGGAAGATCAGTTCCGGACATAATATAAAATTCATCTGATAGGAATACTTTTTTCCCCACGGCAGGACCAGGATGATCATTATTAAACTTATCAATTATCTTTATGGTATTATTAACATTTCCTGCACTAAAAGGTCTAAGCTTTTGCTTTTTATTGTACCTGGTGATCC
>JAZFRP010000092.1:0-9183 GCA_036445715.1 Candidatus Humimicrobiaceae bacterium
TATTGTTCCGGGTCTGCCTGCCAGGGGTGAAAAGTCATATCCTTTTCTTGCTGCTTTCATCACCAGGGTCTGTGTACTGAATGTCCCACCGGCACAAATCGTACCGTCAGCTTCAAAAACACAATGATCAAAACTTTTTCCAAGCTTCACTATTATGGTCCCGAACGCTCCACCCGGCAAAACTACATTGGTGCCTGAACCCAGAATGGCATAATCCATACTATTGGACTCCAGCAGTTCCAGGATGGACAATGATCCTTCTAATGAATCCATCGTGACCAGCGCAGCTGCTTTCCCGCCTGTCCCCAATGAATTAAGCCCGGATACATTAAAATCGAGGACCATCTTTCCGGATCCGGACCTGTCGATCATATCTTTAATTTCTAAATAGTTCATCTGAAACCCTGGTTATGTCTCCCGCTCCCATAAGTAAGACTATGTCGCCTTGCCTCATTTTATTATTAAGATACTCGGCAATATCAGAAAGTCCGGGGATATATGCGAGTTTACCTGAAAACCCATTTTCTATCAGGCTATCTATAAGGACTTTTCCATTAACACCAGGAATAGGTTGTTCCCCGGATCCATAAACATCAGTGATTATAAGTATGTCTGTATCATTAAAACAAAGGCTGAACTCTTTTTTAAGATGTGCCAGCCGGGAATACCTGTGCGGCTGAAATACTGTTATTATTCTCTGCATTTTTTCTTCTGAAGCAGCTTCAAGGGTGGCACTTACCTCAGAAGGGTGATGGGCATAATCATCAAAAACTATTGCCCCCTTTTTTTCACCTCTTTTTTCAAATCGTCTTTTAACACCGGTAAAATATTTCAATACCCCCGCAGCTTTTAATGGATCAAGCCCGATTGCGTAACAAACACCGAAAGCAGCCAGGCTGTTTTTTATATTATGAAGTCCCGGAACATTTAATTGTACCTTGAATGTTTTTGCATCCCCGGAACGTGGATGATCTTTTTTCTTATTGTCCCCATTATATCCCACATTAAGATCATAACTTGACCCAAGATTGGAATACTTTATATTGGAAGCCTTAATATCATTATCATTATTCAATCCAAAAGTTATCACATTTTTTTTCCCCATATCCTCGATCCGGCTTTTATCTATCTCATCACCATTTATTATTATCCATCCTTCTTCCCTTGTATTTGAGATAAATTTGAAAAAACTTTCTCTTAATTCATCCATGTCTTTATAATAATCAAAATGGTCCTCCTCTATATTTGTTACAACGCTTATAAATGGATTATACTTCAAAAAAGAACCATCACTCTCACAGGCTTCTGCTATTACAAAATCACTCTTGCCGTAAATGGCATTTGAGCCCAGTTCATTCAATTCACCGCCGACGATAATGGTAGGATCCATATCCAGGCCCCTGAGCATCATCGATACCATTGAGGTGGTAGTAGTTTTTCCGTGTGTCCCCGCAATAGCTATGCCTTTGCTTTTATTAAGTATCCAGGACAGTATGTCCGCCCTGCTGCAGACAGGGATATTTTTTGATCTTGCTTCCATTATTTCAATATTATTTTCGGGTATTGCTGCAGAATAGATCACAATATCAGCATCAGCAACATTCTTTGCATCATGACCCATATATATCTGTATTCCTTCTTTTTCCAGGGAAATAGTATAGCGGGATTCTTTCAAGTCTGATCCAGCCACTTTATGCCCCATGCCTTTAAGGACAAGAGCGATCGCGCTCATCCCGGCTCCTCCGATACCTACCAGGAAATATTTTACATATTTACTAAAATCATTATCAAGTACCAATATCATCCTCCATAAGCTTACCGGTAATTATTTTCAGGCTTTCCTCCCCGGAATTAGGGATGGAAACACTCTTCATTTTTAATAATCTTTCCATATCATTTTTCAAAAGGTTCTTTATTATACCAGAAAGGGTCCTAACTGAAAGTTCGTTTTCCCGGAGGAGAATAGCTTTCCCCAAATCGGCAATATATTTTGCATTATAGAACTGATGATCCTCTATAGCATAAGGATACGGTATCAATACTGAAGGAATGCCGGTGGCCGCAGACTCAAATACGGTATTTGCACCTGATCTTGCAATTATTAGATCAGCTATGCGGTAGACCTGGTCCATTTGATCAATATACGCTTTAATTTTAAAGATCAGATTATCATTCTTTTTTATTTTATTTTCCATAATTCTATTGATCTCAGCATAATACCTACTGCCGGAAATAAGCAAGACCTGGATTCTATTGTCCCCGGCAAATTCTTCATAAAGGCCGGAGACTGTATTATTGATCTTCTCAGCCCCCAGGCTTCCACCAAAAGCTACAATTGTAAACCTGTTTTTATCAAGACCCCATTTCCCATACGATGGCTCCAGCAACATATGATCCCTGACCGCACGGCGCACAGGATTTCCTGAATATACAACTGAACCTTCTTTTGCATTCAGGTATTTTTCCGTTTCTTTAAAACTGGTAAAAACATATTTGGCTCTCGATGAAAAAAACTTATTCAATCTTCCGGGAATATAATTCTGCTCATGTATTGAAAAATCAATTTTTCTTACCATTGCCGCCAGGAAGACAGGTGCGCATACATAGCCTCCCATACCCAGTATATTAGTTATCTGTTTTCTCCTCAAGATCTTCAAAGCCTTGATGAAGCCCGGGATCATTGCAAATATGAATCCGGTATAGCCCGCTATCTTTTTTAAACCAGACCTGTTTACTGTAAGTCCGCGTGCTTTTACTTTATAGAAATCTATACCCATGGCAGGTATCAGCTTATGCCCCATACCCTTCTCTGAACTGATAAAACTTAAGGCGAGGTCAGGATACTTTTCCTGAAGGTACTCAATGATAGCCATAGCAGGATAAAGATGTCCTCCTGTTCCCCCACCGGTTATAAGTAAATTGTTTTTCATCTTTGTACTATCCTCTATCATTTATTCTATTATTTATATCTTTTTTTATTCTTCTTACAAGCAGGTTCTGCCTTGATATATTAAGAAGGATACCTGCAGTTACCATGCTTAATAAAAGTGAGGAGCCCCCGAAGCTGATAAAAGGAAGTGTGAGCCCGGTAACAGGGAGCAGTCCTGTTGCTACTGCTATATTTATCACTGCCGGTACGATTATAAGACTTGTGAGTCCTGCAGCAAGTACCCTGCCATAATAATCACTTGTCTTTAAGCATACCCTGATACCAAAAAAAGCGAATAGTAAAAATAATATTACTATAAGCATCGTACCGATCAAGCCAAGTTCCTCTCCTATGATGGCAAAAATAAAATCAGTTTGCGCCTCAGGCAGATAGGAATATTTCTGTACACTGTTTCCAAGACCAAGTCCCAGTATATTTCCTGACCCCAGAGCTATAAGTGACTGGTTGATCTGGAAATTAAATCCACCGCTTTCACTGCTTCCATTGAAAAAAGCAAGCAGCCTTTCCCTCCTATAATCCTCAAGAAACATATATCCAATTGTTACCAGGGATCCTATGAAGCCAAGGCTGATCATATGTTTTAACCTTACTTCCCCGACATACATTATTATAAAGATTATGAGCCATATGACTATAACGGTACTCAGGTCAGGTTCTAAAAAAATAAGGATAGTCACAAGGCAAAGGATAGAAAATGATGGCCACAATATCCTCTTTATTCCGGGATTTTTGATATAATGCCTTCCGAGATGATCGGAAAAGAAAAAGACCAGAGCAAGTTTAGCAAATTCGGATGGCTGGGGATTGAAAAACCATAGATTCAGCCATCTTTTTGCTCCACCGGACTCTATGCTGAAGCCTGGTATAAGGACAAGTGCAAGCATCCCTATGACTATGAGTATGAAAAGATTTGAGAACCTGCGGTACTTTTTATAATCTATTCTTGATGCGATCAAAAAACATGGAAAAGATATCAACCACCATATGACCTGTCTCCTGATAAACCAGAATGAATCATTAAAATATCTTTCACCAACCGGTATTGATGCGCTGGATATCATCATTATACCTATTATGGACAGGATAAGTGTGATAATGAACAGAAAATAGTATTCAGGACCTATGCTGAATATCCTGTGTCTTTTAACTTGTTTTTCCATCATGCTTTCCCGTATGACAGCACCAGTTTTTTAAACCTGTCTCCACGGTCTTTATAGTCCCTGAACATATCCATGCTCGCACAGGCCGGTGAAAGTAAAAGCACCTCGCCAGGTTTAGTTATTTTAAATGAGAGTTCTACAGCTTTTTCAAGACTATCGGATAAATATATTTCATATTCACCTGAAAGCGGTCCAAATAGCCTGTTTATCTTTGATGAAGCTTCCCCTATTAGAATAAGATTGTTGACCTTTGATTCGAGTATCTCTGCAAGCATCAGGAAATCCATATCTTTGTCCTTGCCTCCCAGTATCAGGGTTACTTCTTTTCCGAAATCCTGCAATGCTGCAATAGTCGAATCAGGGTTTGTCGATTTTGAATCATTAAAACACCTTATCCCGGAAAGTACCCCGAGATATTCAATACGGTGATCCGGAGTCTTGTAATTCTTTACAGATCTTTCAATTGATTCCGGGGAGACACCGGCCAGCATAGCCGGTAACATTGAAGCTATAATATTTGAAATATTATGCATGCCCTTGAGCAGGGTTCCTTCAGTATTGATACTTCCCTTAAGTCCGGTAAAATCAAAAAATATATTATTGCCGTCATACCGGAAATCATGTTCGGGGCAACTTTCAAGACCAAATCTGATTATCTGAGGATGTTCCCTGTTTTTTTCAAGATCACATATATTTTGTTCAATATAAGGATCGTCTATATTAAGTATAGCAATATCATTGCTATCCTGGTTGGAAAACAGATCGAATTTTATCTTTCCATAATCACCGAGATTGCCATGGCGGTCCAGATGATCGCTTGTGACATTTAAGAGTATCCCAATATGGGGCTTAAATGTCTTTATCCTCTCTAATTGAAAACTGCTTACTTCTATCACACGCATGACTTCATCATCCAGGATCTTCCTGTCCCGGGATAATTGAAGGGTATTTAGCAACGGGAGACCGACATTACCGCATGCTATAGAGGGAATTTTTGAATCAGATAATATTTTATTTATAAGGCTTACTACAGTAGTCTTTCCATTTGTACCTGTTACCGCAATAGTATTTTTCTTCTGTTTTATGCCCATAAGCAGCCAGGCAAGTTCAAGTTCATCCCATATGGGAATATCTTTTTTAAAAGCCTCCTTAAACAGGGCTATATTTCCTGGTATTCCCGGACTGGGTATTATCAATCCTATGTCTTCCAATAAAGAAGTGTCATCATTGGTGCCACCGTTAATGATTATTTCAAGGTATCTTCGGCTGTTTTTTATATCCCCGGGACTGTTCTTTACTATTCTCTTATATATATCTTCCCTGTCCAGATCTGCATTATTATCTATAGCCAGTATCTTCCCACCGAATCCCATAAGCATGGAAGCTGCTGAGATCCCGGTCATTCCCAGGCCGATGACAAGTATTTTTTTATCTTTGAAAAAAGTATCAGGATCCATCACATTTAAGCCTCTCGGTAACTGTTCTTATATTGACTAATCGATGAATTTTAGATAGTAAATAAAAAATCCCAGTGCTGAAAAAATAGCACAAACAAGCCAGAAACGTATTATTACTTTAATCTCCGGCCACCCCATTAATTCAAAGTGGTGATGGATCGGGGCCATCTTAAAGACCCTCTTTTTTGATATCTTGAACCAGAGCACCTGAATAATAACTGATAAAGTCTCTAATACAAATAATCCGCCTATCATTATAAGCAATATCTCCTGTTTTAAAACAATAGCAATGGCCGCTATAAGTCCTCCCAATCCAAATGAACCCGTGTCCCCCATAAAGATCTCTGCAGGAGCAGTGTTCCACCACAGGAAACCTATACAAGCCGCAAGGGCGCTTGCACCGATCACTGCGACATCGATCCCGTATGTGACATCAAGTATGGTCCATTCCAGGAAAGCAATAAAACAAAAAGTAGCCAGCACAATAGAAGCGCTGCCGGCAGCCAGCCCATCGAGACCATCAGTAAGGTTTACTGCATTGGTCGTTGACAGGACTATAAAAACAGCGATTATATAATACCAATTTCCCAGTTCGATACTGATATTTGTAAAAGGGATACTTATATATGTTGCAAGATCAAGAATATATTTTGAAAATAATACAAAATAAATGCATATGATGATAAGAAGGAATATTTTTACCCATCCCCTCAAACCCAGTGAACGCTGTTTCCTGAGAGACATATAGTCATCAATAAAACCTACCAGACTGCATAAAAGCAGTATGGAGGTTACGAAGATGCCTTCCATACTATAGTCCTCGTGGCGGTAATACTTTATAAAACTGACTATTGCAAAAGCTGCAGTGGAAGCCAGCACAAAAACAACCCCGCCCATAGTAGGCGTGCCTACTTTTGTAGAATGACTCTTTGGTCCATCCATCCTTATTTTCTCACCGATGGACCTTCTTTTTTGAAAACTGACAAATAAAGGAGTCAATAAAAGGGATATAAAGCCTCCTATTGCAAGAGATAAAAATATCCAGTTCATTATTCAATACTCCTTTTTTATTAAAAACATCGTTTCAGCAGATTATCTATTCCATAATTCCTGCGGTCTTTTTATATATATGTGATTATTTCTTCCATTTTATTTGCCCTGGAGCCTTTTATCAAAACAATATCCCGGGATTTGACAAGATTTTTCAAATTGCTCCGGAACCCTTCTTTTTCCGGGAAATAATAGCATTGTGACTTATCGGGATCTGCCCGGTTCTCTTTAAAACCCCTGTATATGTTTTTTGCCAGTTTACCTAATGCAATTAAAACGTCAATATCTTTTTTTAACAGGTATTTTCCAATCTCATAATGAAGCTCCCCGGAGTACTCTCCCAACTCCAGCATATCCCCCAGTATTGCCACACGGCGTCTCTGGTTTTTCCTCCCTATGAGGCAAAGTGTATCAATTGCTTTTCTCATTGAAAGCGGACTGGCATTATAGCAATCATTAATAAGGGTTATGTCCCCCGAATCTATTATCTCCATCCTGTATTTCTCGATAGCCGCACTCTCAATGCCGCTCTTGATCTTCCCCGGGTCAACACCCAGGTGATCACATATACCTGCTGCAAGACAACTATTATATATATTATGGTACCCCGGAAGATTTAATCTTATCCGGGCCTTTCTAAGATCATTTTTAAAAAAATCAAAACTAAATCTTCCCCACTCGTCCGGAGCCAGGTCTATAAAATTATAATCAAGCCCATTATTGCGGCCAAATTCAATAATATCGGCCCTGACATTGTCCTTGATATAGGGAGTCATCCTGTCATCTGCATTGAGAAATAGTTTTCCTCTATTTTTATAAATGATGCCTGCGATCTCCGCTTTTGCCATAGCTATCTCCTCAAGATCAGTAAAATATTCAAGGTGTGAATTCCCTATGGCAGTAATGGCACCGATGTTTATATTACATATGTCAGCAAGGGGACCTATCTGGTTTTTCCCCCTCATTCCCAGTTCTGCTATGAAAAATTCTGTATTTCTTCCAATATTTAACATCGCAGCAGCAATACCGATCCCGGTATTATGGTTTTCAGGCGTATGGACCACATCAAAGTCCTGTGACAATATGCTCACTATAAAATCTCTTGCTGTGGTTTTACCGACACTACCGGTTATGGCAATGACCAGGGGGTTAAATCTTGACATGGAGATCCGTGCAAGCTCCTGGTAAAAAACCAGTGTATCACTAACTTCCATTACCAGCTCCGGGAGGCTCTCTTTATTATTATATTTTTCCAGTATCTCCTTTATTTTTCCTTTTTGTTTCCGGCTGTATACAAATCCTCCAGCTCCAGCCTTTAATGCATCTCCGATAAAATCATGGCCGTCAAAATTATCCCCTTCTACAGGGATAAAAAAATCACCCACGGAAAGTGTCCTGGTATCTGTTGAAATAGATTCAATAAAACCGCCGGCATCACCGCTTATCATTGCCGCCCCTGTTCCATTGACAACTATATCAATTTTAATTTTTTCCTTTATTTTCATTTCTCCAATTCTTTACTATTTCAGGATCATACAGATGTATTCTCCTGCCGTTCTCGAATTCCTGGTAGTCCTCATGTCCTTTTCCTGCTATCAGGACAATATCAGATTCCCCGGCCATATCCATTGCCTGGCGGATAGCTTCCTTTCGATCAACAATAATTTTATAGCCTTCAGGACCCTCTTCCTTTAGACCTTCCTCTATCATCACGATTATATCCTCTGGTCTTTCAGATCTGGGATTATCTGAAGTTATGATTGTAAAATCTGCGATCCTGGCAGATATTTCACCCATCAAACTCCTTTTTTTTACATCCCTGTCTCCCCCGCAGCCAAAGACAGAGAACAATTTTCCGCTCTGACCAAGAATATCTTTTGCAGTGTTTAAGACATTTTCCAATCCATCAGGCGTATGTGCATAATCGACTATTACTGTCGGGCCGGGGCCATGATCGATTTTCTCAAATCGCCCGCCAAACCCCTTCATCGATCCGGGACCGGCTGCTATATGGGATCTTTCAATCCCTATCTCAAATCCTGCCCCTATAGCTGCAAGTATATTGTAAATATTGAAAATACCACATAATGATGACCTGATCTCCATATCTTCTTTATTCTTTATCTTTAATACCATACTTATACCGTTTGTAGAGCTTTTCATGTCTGAGGCCCTTATATCTGCACTTTTATCTTTAATTGAATACGATACTTTATCCAGGTCCGTCATCTTGTATAATTTTTTTCCAAAATCATCGTCAATATTGATTACTGCACTTTTCCCCCCAAATATTTTACGGTAAGCCGGATCAAAAAGCCTGGACTTGACTTCAAAATATTCGTTTATTGTCCTGTGATAATCAAGGTGATCCTGCGATAGGTTTGTAAATATAAAATGATCAAAATCAATATGATCAACCCGGTGCAGATCTATGGAATGAGAAGATACTTCCATGCAGGCATACTTCACGCCATCTTCCAGGCTCTTTGCAAAAAACCGGTGCAGGTCAAGTGACTCAGGAGTTGTCCTATCCATATATATCTCCCTTTCACCAATATATGATTTA
>JAZFRP010000093.1:0-4490 GCA_036445715.1 Candidatus Humimicrobiaceae bacterium
TAATATATTTATTAAGGTTTGAGGATCACGAAGTATTTGACCGGATACTTGCCTCACTCAAGGAACTGCATGAAAGCAGATTGATACTTCACAGGGGAGTAAGTAGTTTGATTCGTACGGGAGGAGACCCATCAAACTTTGACCATTATGTGGAGACGGGATCACTTGTGAGGGCCAATAGACTTCTTGATATATCATTGGATATCAGTTTTGAGATATTCTGTGAAAAATCCTTAAAAGTAGAAAAAAACAAGTTTTCCGGTCTTTCAAAACATATCATGATGCTAAAAACATATGATGAGCTTTTAAAATATATACAATCACTTAAAACAGGCCTTTCAACAGAAAAAATATCTTCACATCTTACTTCTAAAAAAAATTTTACTGACAGGAAGTTAAGTGATATCATAGCGGAATTGGATTCTGGTAAGTTTATATCCAGCGTAAAAGTACTGCTTGATAGCCTGGATAATTAATTTTCCGGATAAAAATTTTTTAGGAGTGTCCCGAGAAAATGAAAACAGACCTAATACTTGTTCATGCCCCCAGCGTATATGATTTCAGGGAAAAGAGTATAATGTTTGGGCCGATGAGCGACCTGGTACCTTCAACACCGATATTTGAGATGTATCCGATCGGGTTCCTGACGATGGCAAATTACCTGGTCCGCAGAGGATTCAGCGTTAGGATAGTAAACCTGGCTTACCGGATGCTTGATGACAGGAATTTCGATGTTGAGAGATTTATAAAAAAACTCCGGCCCCGGGCATTCGGGATCGACCTTCACTGGCTGCCTCACTGCCAGGGCTCTACCGAAATAGCAAGAATAATTAAAAAATATCATCATGAGACCCCTATTATATTTGGAGGTTTTTCTTCATCTTATTTCTACCGAGAATTGATCGACTTTGACCAGGTAGATTATATACTGAGAGGTGACTCTACAGAAGAACCTCTCCGCCAACTTATGGACATAATAAGAGCAGGGAAATTTTCGGGTCTGGGAGATGTCCCCAATCTTGTCTGGAAAGATAATAAAAAAGTTAATGTAAATCCAATAACAAATATCTCAAAAGATCTTTCAGAGGTAGATTTTGATTATAGGCTGATGTTCAAGCAAGTGTTAAATTACAGGGATATTAAGAGTATCGTACCCTTTAATGATTGGTTCAGGTATCCCATAACCACGATCCCTGTTGTCAGGGGATGCAGCAATGAGTGTTCCGGATGTGGAGGCTCAAAATCCGCTTTTAAAAACTTTGGCTGCCGGACAAAACCGGCTTTCAGGGAACCGGGCAAACTGGTAGATGAGATAAAGGTCATACAAAGACATATAAAATCCCCTGTATTTTTACTCGGGGACCTTAATGATAATGGACCCGGGTATATAAAAGAATTCTTTAAAAATGCCAGTGAACTCAATAGGGACACCCAGATGTTTTTTGAATTCTTCCGCCCTCCCGATAATAGTTTTTTTGATAGGGCCCAAAAAATATTTTCCAATATATGTTATGAAATGTCTCCAGATTCCCACGATGAAGGCATAAGACAGAAGATGGGCAAGAAATTTTCAAATAAAGAACTTGTAGATTCCATTAAGTATGCACTCAGTAAAGGTGGAATGAGATTTGACCTTTACTTTATGACGGGTCTTCCGGGACAGACAAAAGAGTCAATAATGGAGACAGTAGATTTTTGTAGGGATATATATGAGGATATCGGATGGGACAAGAGGTTCATGCCCTTTATCTCACCAATGGCACCATTCCTTGATCCGGGAAGCAGGGCATTTGAAGATCCGGAAAAGTTTGGATATAAACTTACCAGGAAAAGTCTTAAGGATCATATAGAAGCGATGACCATGCCCTCGTGGAAGCATATTTTAAACTATGAAAGTAAATATATATCAAAAGATGAACTGGTTGATGCTACATACGAAGCAGCTATTGGCCTCAATAGACTAAAGGCAAAAGCAGGGGGAATAAGTAAGGATGTTGCCGGGATGAATGAAGAGAGGATCGTGAAAGCCAGCAAGGTAATGTCAGATATTGACAGCATTATGAATATTAGTGATAAAGATATAAGGGAGAAAAAACTTCAGCTGCTAAAAGAAAAGATATGTGATTATAGCATGTCTACAGTATGTGAAAAAAAAGAGTTGGAATTTCCACTTTTTAACCGGCGATTTAACTGGTTTGAGATTATTAAGACCACATTTAGCAAGATCAATTAAAATACATAATAGATTCATATGATATTGGAGAAAAGAAAATTATTCTTATTTCTTAAAAAAGATCTTGAAATACTTGAAGATTATTTTAAAGAGTTTACCTCTGGTTTGGATGGAGTACTTAAGAAAGCCATTAAAAACACACTACTGGCCGGAGGCAAAAGAATAAGACCGGGGCTATTCTTCATTTGTGCCAAAGATAAAGATTTTAATATAGACTATCTCATCCATGCAGCAGCATCTATTGAAATGATACATACTGCTTCTCTAATACATGATGATATTATTGATAATTCTTTTCTCAGAAGGGGGAAGAGGACTATTCATAATGCATATGACAGGGATACTGCAAAGTATGTAGGTAATTATCTTTTCACCCAGACCTTTTCTTTATTAAATAAATACAATAATCCGGAAATTCTGGAGGAGATGTCAATCGCTGCCCAGAATCTTGTAAGAGGAGAATTTGACCAGATAAAGACAAAGAAAGAGCTTGGACAAGGTGAGAGGGTCTATCTTAAAAAAATAAATGAAAAGACTTCATCTCTTTTTAAGGTCAGTTGTGTGCTGGGGGGTATGTTGTCAGGCTCCCGCAGGACAGAAGTGGAAAAAATGCGGAGATTCGGCCAATTCTTAGGCATATCATTTCAGATAAATGACGATCTCCTCGATATGGATGAAAAAAAGATATCTCAAAATATCGGCAAGCCTACCGGAAATGATATCCGTCAGGGGAATATTACCCTTCCTATTATATATGCCATTAGAAACCGGAGATTCAAGAAGGAGATAAGGGAACTTTTTACTAAAGAAGAAATAAATAGTAAAGATATCAATAAACTGCTCACAATGCTGTCGGAAACAGATGCCATAGAACATGCAAGATCAAGATTGAAATTTTATCTGGGAAAGGCAAAAGAGATCGCAAATTCCCTGGAATCAGAACAGAAAAAAGAAGGCTTACTAAAAGTCTGCAGTTCCTTTGAGCATGAGGCCGGTGGAAGCAGATGAAATTTTCAAGCATGCTCCTGGAGGTCATAAGTATAACTGGCCCGATCTTCATCATTATAGCTATCGGGTTTCTGATAAGGAAGAAAAACATAATAAGCGAGGATGGAGTCAGCCTTCTCAATAAGCTTGCCTACAGTATCGGGCTGCCTGCACTTATTTTCCTCACTATTACCAATTATAGTTTAAGTGACATTTTTAATGTCCAGATAGTAAAAGTAATATACCTGGCATATGCCTTGTTTATATTACTGACAATACTTATAAATCTTGTGATCAAGAGGAGCGGGAAGACAAAAGGCGCCATTATTGTATCCTCATTCAGGTGCAATATGGCTTTTGTGGGATTTCCCATCATACTGGCTGCATATGGTGACCTTGCACTTGCAAAAGCAAGCCTTGTCGTAGCTTTCCTTGTACCAATAAATATAATAGTGACTATCATCATCTTTAAATTCTATAACCGCAGAGAAGAAGGTATGGGAGTTGGAAAATTACTTCTAAGTTTTGTAAAAGATCCGATGATCATAGGAGTTGTGTTAGGCATACTTTTTTCATATTTTAGGATCCCTGTCCCGGAAGTCTTTCACAGTTCACTTGATATAATATCTGAAATGACAGTTTCAATTGCGCTCTTTTCAATAGGAGCCTCTTTTAAATTTGTCCATCTCAAGAATGATTTTAAGATCGTGTCATATATAAGTTTTAATAAACTTATATTATTGCCCTTGATTGTATTTCTTCTAAGCACATTCGTTTTTAAGGTAGAGACCTTTGACAGGAATGTGATGGTCATTTTATTCGCGACACCGCTTGCTGTCGCAGCCTATATAATGGCAAAGGAACTCCGGTCGAACTATCAGCTATTGGCATCTGCATTAATACTTACGACTATAATATCTGCCCTGACTATCTCGGCATGGCTCCTTCTATTTAAATTCATATAAGTAGTGGCAGTTTATTACGGATAAAGCATCTGGTAGAAATAATAATTACCCATTACTTTCTTTATATAGTCCCTGGTCTCAAGGTATGTAATATTTTCTATAAACTCATCAGTTTCAAGGTTGCTCCATTTTGAGACCCATCCGGACATCGACCCCGGACCGCCATTATATGCACCCAGGCAATATACCAGGTTTTCGCTAAAATTATCCAGTTGTTGCCTGAGATAGTATGTTCCCATCTGTATATTGACCTCCGGGTCAGTCAGCATAGAATCCTGGTACCCGGATAGCCCGATCTGTTTTGC
>JAZFRP010000094.1:0-3794 GCA_036445715.1 Candidatus Humimicrobiaceae bacterium
AATTCGTCCTCAGACTCCCTGCTGTGGACAAGTATTATATCAGCTTCCCCTCTTTGGCCCATAACTATAGCTTCTCCGGTTCCCACTGCTCTAGGTTTGACATTGTAATCGAATTCCTCTTTAAATACCGGCAGCAGTTCTTCAAGAAGTCCGCTGTCATAAGTGCTGGTAGTAGTGGCAAGGATTATAGTCATACCTTTACTCCCTGCTTTACAGGATACTCCGGAAAATAGTGTGGCAGCTATTAAAGCAATAATAAATAATACAGTGATCAAAGTAGAATATCTTATTTCCACTTTTCCTGCTTTTTGATCTCTATTTATTCCATTCCTGTTTGATTCTCTCACTATTCTATAAATCCATTCCAGCCGATTATTTTCATTAATTTATAAGTCCATCCAATAACTGATCATGCTCTCTGTCTATCCCTGTAAAAAATCATTCATCCATAAACGGTTATTTCTCCTGCTAAAATAAAAAACCAGCAAGGAGTTCTTGCCGGTCTCAATTCATATACATTCAAACCCTTAAGTCCCCTTTCCAAACGGGAGGCCAATCCGTTTCCCGATTAACCTTACCGCTCAAACTCCATAACCTCCGTGGAGGCCTTAGGAAATTTGAGTCGGAGACAAATATTTAATTTTTTTCTAATATCTGTTCAAGATATTTTTAAGATTATACTACTAATATATAAACTATTAAATCAATAAAATAAATTATTTACTAAGGCCGGATAATTATTATTTTTTCCCTTTTACTCTACAATTCACCCAGTAAATATACCTTTATCTTGCTTCCCTCTTTCACATTTCCAATATCTGCCGGAAACCTGGCTATACCATTAGCCCTGGCCATAGATGTAAGTATCCCGGAGCCCTGCATGCCGGTTGATTTAAAGAAATATTTTTCATCCCTATTTTCGACAATAGCCCGGATAAAATTTATTCTCCCCTTCTTATTCTTAAAATCATGAAGAGCCTCTGCTAATACTTCAAACCTGAAAAGATTACGGGCTCCCATAGACTTTCTTATCATGGGTCTTACATACATCTCAAAACAAACCATAACAGAAACCGGATTTCCGGGAAGGGCAAAAATATATTTATCCTTATATTCGAAAAAAGCCAGTGGTTTGCCCGGTTTTTGATTTACTTTCCAGAAATTAAGTTTCGCTCCCATGCCCTCCAGGGTATCTTTGACAAGGTCATAGTCTCCCGCTGATATTCCGCCGCTTAAAAGCAAAATATCGCATTCGCCCAGCGCATCCTTTATTTTTTTTAATAACAATTCTTCCTCATCAGGAGCTCTACCGAATATCTTGTACTGTATTCCCATTTCCTTTATTTGTGCAGCCAGGGAATAACTATTACTGTTTCTTACTTTTCCGGCAACCAGTTTTTCATCTATCCCGATGAGTTCATCACCGGTAGCCAGTACCCCTATGACCGGAGGCCCAAAAACTTTGACTTCACTTTTTCCCAGGGAAGCCAGTACCCCTATAGCACCAGGATTTACCTTGTCACCCTTTTTAAAAACAGTATTGCCTTTCTTTATATCTTCACCGCGATACCTTACATTCTCTCCTTTTTCAATTTCCTTAAACACCATGATACTTGCTGTATCTCTCTGGGTATCTTCCTTTTTGATCACTGAATCTGCTCCTTTTGGCAAAGAGGCACCAGTCATAATAGGCATACAAAAACCGGGATTTACTGTAGCTCTTGGTATTTTTCCGGCAGGGATATCCTCATCTATAAGTACCAGCCTTATGGGATAGCTTTTCTCTGCACCTTTTACATCAATGGCCCGCACCGCATAACCATCCATAGCAGAATTATCATATATGGGAATATCATCAGAAGAGCTGATGTCTTCAGCCAGGATAAGTCCCAGGCTTTCAAGTATTGGTAATTTTTTTACATTGGGTTTTAACCCCGAGTTTAGAACCATTTTTTGGGCTTCTTCAACAGAAATCATTTTAATAACACTTCCCTATTATTTAATACAAATCAGATCTTAATATTATTATTTTAAGGTATTCATGTAAAGTATATGAAACAGTAAATTAATACACATAATCTTAAAGGCTTTCCATATTCTATATGATTTGAGTATCGTAATCAATTTAAGTTTGTTTAAAGCCATTAAAGCAATATAATATCTAAATAATATAGAAAACATAGAGGGTCAGGATGAAAATAATTGTACAATACTAAAGTCATATAACTGAATTGGAAAAAATTATATGAAGCCAGGATTTATAAAAACATCCCCTATTTATCTGACTATATTTTTATTGACCCTTTCTCTGCTACTACTTCTTTCAAGCCAGTGTACCATAATAAGTAATGGAGCTGCCCTTGATTCAGAGTTAGAATTATCTTTAGAGGAAAGCAATGGAGACATTGCTAATAATAAGGAAAAGATATTTAAAAAAGAGACAATAAAGATCCTGACCCAAAATACTATGCTGATCCCATTTGATTTTGTTGCCCCGGCATTTGACCAGCGCACAAACTGCATTACAGACCTGATCTTGAAAGATTATGGGATTGTCAGCTTACAGGAAGTATATAATGGAAGCAGCCAGAACAGGATCATCTCTGCATGGCATAATATGATTTCCCGGGATGCCGAAAATGGGAAATTCAACAAGTGGCAGCTTGAGTATTTTAATAACTGGTATAATTCCCTTCCCGGAAAAGATAAAGATCTATGGCATCCCCTGGAACAAGCACAAAGTGTGGCCGTGCTTGCAGAAAAGAAAAATTTTTGGGGTGTAAAAGTAATAGACGAAAGAGTCAATGATTTAGAGGCGGAGTTAATAGGCAGCCCTTATTATGTTATGGGTCCTGACAGGGGCCATTTGAATATCAGGCAGGATAGCGGTCTTATAATCCTTTCCAAATACCCGATAATAGAAAGTAGTGCAATGACTTACTCATCGAGCAGCGGTTCTGACCGACTGGCCAATAAAGGAGTGATCTATGCACGTATCCAGGTAAGTTCTTCAGAAGGTGATTACCTGCATGTATTCAATACTCATATACAGGCTCATGATTATAGTGAGACAAGGCTGGCACAGATCTCTGAACTTATGGATTTTATTTCTAAGATAATAAAATCAGACAAAGATCATATTCGTCCCATATTGATCGTAGGTGATTTTAATGTAGCAGCTGAAAAACCTGATAATTGGATGGAACTTGCTGACATAAGTCCTCCGGAAACTGAAGATCCAACCAGTAGTGAACATTCAGATAATGAGAACATCGAGTATAAAGAATTTATTGAAATATTAGATAATCTTTCAAATGAGCAGGTAAGCATTACAGATAGCTGGCTTGAAATAAATCCGGGAGAGCCTGGTTTTACATGGATAGGAAAGGACTGGATCACAGGTAGTAAAAATCCATATGGAGAAATAGGTAACCAAATTGCTACAGGAACCGGCGGACCGCAGCGGATCGACTATATTTTCTATTTTAGAGGGGCCGGCAGTCTTTACCTTGAACCTATTTCCATATCCCTGGTTCCGGAAAAACCAGACTTACTTTATTGCCTAGATAAGGATCCGGATGATCCCATCAACCGGTCGCCAAATGGCTGTTGGGAAATATCATTAGAAGATGACTGCTCTTATAAAAGCTATACAGTTTCTGACCATCTGGGTCTTGAATTAAACTTTGAAGTCGGCAAAGACAATATTAGATAAGCAACTTCATATAATAATTTTCAACTATAAGACTTATTATTCTTCTTTTTAACATATAGTAATAACTAATTGATTGCCC
>JAZFRP010000095.1:0-2247 GCA_036445715.1 Candidatus Humimicrobiaceae bacterium
CTCCATAAATGTACCCCGGTATATGAAGAATTTGAAGGATGGACGGAAGATATCACCGATATCAAAAAATATGAAGATCTTCCCCCGGCTGCGAGGAAATATATAGAAAGTATTGAAGAGATAATTAAGGTGCCGGTGTCCATGGTAAGTGTAGGACCCGAAAGGAACCAGATAATCATCAGGGATGATAATCTAAAAAAGAGACTTTTTGAATCAAATAACCGATCGACCCTTATTATTTAGATTATAAATATATTTCTGGAATGAAAATATCAATATATTCGTTTTTCTTTGTCATAATAGGTTTAAGGAGCAAATTGAAGGTATTAGTAATCGGCAGCGGTGGCAGGGAACATTGCCTGGTATGGAAAATTGCGCAAAGTGACCTGGTTGACAAAGTATATGCTGTCCCGGGAAATGCCGGGATCAGTTCAATAGCTGAATGTGTGGACCTGGATATTAGCATAAGTGGTTTCGAACGGATCACTGATTTTATTGAAGCTAATGGTATTGATCTTGTTGTAGTCGGGCCCGAAGCCCCCCTTGTCGATGGGATCGCTGATCACCTGGAGAATCTGGGGATACTGACCTTTGGTCCTAAAAAGGATGCTGCAATGCTTGAAGGAAGCAAAGTATTCACCAGGGACCTCTCATCCAGGTATGGCATTCCGACTCCCGATGGTTTTGTTTTTGAGAGATCACAATATATGGAAGCTGTTGAATATATTAAAAAGCAGGACAAGTTTCCATTAGTTATAAAAGCTGATGGTCTTGCCGCAGGAAAGGGAGTGCTTATAGTACAGAATACCAGTGAGGCCATTAAGGCACTGGATGATTGTATGGTAAGCCAGGTATTCGGGGATTCGGGAGAAAGGGTAATAGTCGAGGATTTCCTTACCGGATACGAGACATCAATATTGTGCCTTTCGGATGGAAAAAAGATAATCCCCATGGATCTTGCACAGGATTATAAAAGGATCTTTGATGGTGATGAAGGTAAGAATACCGGAGGTATGGGCAGCTACAGCCCGGTCCCTATGATAAGCAGCAGCATTTACAAAAAAGCTCTCGATAATATTATTTACCCTACTGCAGAAGCGCTTAGAAGAGAAAATATTGATTACCGCGGTATCCTTTATGCAGGAATAATGGTAAGCGGAGATGAACCTTATCTCCTTGAATATAATTGCAGGTTCGGTGATCCTGAAACCCAGGCGGTCCTTCCCAGGCTTGATGATGACCTGGTCCCGCTTCTTATGGGATGTGCGGAAGGAAATATTGGAGTCGACTCGCTTTCATGGAACAGCGATAAATGCATATGTGTGGTTGCTGCTTCACGCGGATATCCGGACACATCGTCAAAAGGTGATATAATCACAGGACTTGATAATTTTAAAAGTGGTGATGATATTATAGTATTTCATTCCGGGACCAGGCATCAGGATGGAGATATTGCTACAGACGGGGGAAGGGTACTCGGCCTTTCCGCATTAGCTCCCGGATTCAGGGAAGTGAGAAAAAAAGCATATGATGCTATGAGTAAAATAAAATTTGATGGAATGCAGTATAGAAAAGATATAGCCTATAAAGCAGAGGAGAGACTTCAATGAAAAAAGATATAATGAAAGTAGCTATTGTGATGGGAAGCATATCAGATGAGCCCATAATGAAGAATGCTTCAGATACCCTTAAAAGTTTCGGGATCAAATGTGAGACTCATATACTTTCAGCACACAGGATGCCAAACAAGACAAGAGAATTTGCGGAAAACTTAAATAAATCCGGTATAGGAATTGTCATAGCAGGGGCAGGAAAAGCAGCACATCTTCCAGGAGTCATAGCTTCATATACTGAACTCCCGGTAATAGGCGTACCGATAAAGACTTCTGACCTTGGCGGGATGGATTCACTTCTTTCTATAGTCCAGATGCCTTCAGGCGTGCCTGTTGCCTGCGTGGCAATAAATGGCGCAAAGAATGCGGCACTTCTGGCAATTGAGATCATCGCCCTTTCAGATGAAGATATGGCTGAGAAAATAAAGAAATTCAAACACGATATGGAATATTAAAACAAATAGTTGCCTTGATTGTTGTTTTATTAATATTTTTACCGGCATTCCGATTGATCTTTAAGAATTATTATTTTTTAATTTATCTAGCTTTTTATATATGATCGTTAATGAAAATATCAAATAAATATGAGGTACAGCTATTTTGAGTGTAAATGGCACAAAAATAAAAGTGAAAG
>JAZFRP010000096.1:0-3709 GCA_036445715.1 Candidatus Humimicrobiaceae bacterium
GTGATCATGGAAGAATTAACTGCAATAATACTTAGTTTTTTTGGTATAACTGCTGCTTCTATTTACGGAGTTTTACTCATGATATGGGTCTTCTTTTTAATGATATCTATAATAATGGGTATGGCACTATTCATAATCTGGATTATCGCTCTTATTGATTGCATTAAAAGAGATAATAAGGATTTTACTATCGGAGGAGAACATGCCAAACTGGTCTGGATCCTTATCCTGGTTCTTGTAAGAAGCATTACCCCAATAATCTATTATCTGCTTATAATGCAGAAGAAACAGAAGTCGAAGAAAAAAATATCACGGAAAAAGAAGAAATGATCTTGTGATTTATGTCTACTCTTTGACTCAATACTTATCAGATAAAGAAATGGAGCGGGAAACGGGACTCGAACCCGCGACCCTCAGCTTGGAAGGCTGACGCTCTAGCCAACTGAGCTATTCCCGCTCAAAAGAGACCTAGTTGAATATATTCCACCATGTTTATCCGAGAAACTTTATCAAATCTAGCCAGATAAGCTTTCTTATCTGGTCGGGGTGAGAGGATTTGAACCTCCGACCCCCTGCTCCCAAAGCAGGTGCGCTAAACCAAACTGCGCTACACCCCGTATATTCTCTTTAAATAAGCAGTGGATATAATATCATAATTCTATAATTTTACAATAAAATCGTAAAAGTATGCCAATGCAATACCCCTGTGACTGATCCTGTTTTTTTCAGAATTTCCAAGCTGGGCCATCGTCCTATCATATCCTGAAGGTATAAAGATGCAGTCATATCCAAAACCTCTGTTACCCTTTTCTTTAAAACCTATCATACCCTCACAGACACCATCGGTCTTAAAGATCAATCCGTCATCAGGGTCCCAGAGTATCATGCTGCAAATAAACCTGGCAGTTCTTTTTGATTTATCCTTAATATTTTTTAAAGCATTAAGGAGTTTAACCCGGTTTTTTTTATCGGTAGCATCCGGACCTGCATATCTTGAGGATCTTACCCCTGGCTTTCCATCAATTGCATCCACTATGAGCCCTGAGTCATCAGCAAGGGCCGGTTTGCCCGTATGTTCAGCTATTGATCTTGCCTTTATAATAGCATTATCCAGGAAACTGTCTCCTGTCTCTTCGACATCAGGAAATCCTTCAAAATCTTTATAAGTCAACCATTTGATCCCATTGGCGCTATCCCTGTAAGTTTTTATTTCTTCTATTTTCCCATTGTTTTTTGAAGCTATTACTATCTCCACTTGTTAATCCCCTTATATGGACCAGTACTGTCCTATGGCCTTTTGCTTAAGATCTTTTTCTGAAGTTCTATTATACCTTCTATAGCAGATGAAGCATCAGCGAGCATCTGGTCAAACTGCTCCCTGGAAAAAGGAGCTCCTTCAGCAGTAGATTGCACTTCGATAAGATTACCCTTTGAATTAGCAACTACATTCATGTCTACTTCTGCAGTCGAATCTTCAGTATAACAAAGGTCGGTCATTA
Source organism: Candidatus Humimicrobiaceae bacterium (assembly GCA_036445715.1). Classification (GTDB taxonomy): domain Bacteria; phylum Actinomycetota; class Humimicrobiia; order Humimicrobiales; family Humimicrobiaceae; genus M55B120. The sequence goes on from JAZFRP010000096.1 coordinate 1,500, forward strand.
TTTCTCCATCCACAATTCCTACACTAATAGCTGCTACAAAACTTTCAATCGGCATCTCATTTATTATCTCCTTCTCTATCATCCCCTGGAGACTATCAAAAAGGGCAATAAAACTTCCAGTAATTGAAGCTGTCCTGGTTCCTCCATCTGCTTCTATTACATCACAATCGATCCATATTGTCCTTTCTCCGATCATGTCAAGATCCACTGCGGCTCTTAGCGACCTGCCGATAAGCCTCTGTATCTCATGTGTTCTTCCATTTATTCTTCCTGTAGCCTGGGGCCTTATAATCCTGCGGGGTGTTGATCCGGGAATCATATCATATTCAGCAGTTATCCATCCCTTTCCCTTACCCCTCAAGAAAGGAGGGACCTTTTCTTCAATTGTTGCAGTACAGACAATACGTGTATTTCCCATTTCAATAAATACCGATCCATCAGCATGCGAAATATATTTTCTGGTTATTTTGATATCCCTGATCTCATCATTTTTTCTTCCGTCCTGTCTTTCAGACATATTCCTGCCTTTCTGTTTGTACTATTATACCTCAAGCCTTATCTTAATGACTTCTTTGATCTCACTCCCCAGAAACATTCTTCCTGTTTCAAAAAAATTTCCTTCCAGGGCAGTCTCATAAAATATTCTATCAGCTTTATTATCAGCATCTGTAAACAGGTTTTTTTCTATCAGAAGTCTTTTAACATCTTTTGCTGTTTCCACAGCGGAACTGATAACTTTAAAATCATTATTGCTTACTTCAAGTATTTGATTTTTAATTAAGGGGAAATGGGTGCAGCCAAGCACAAGAACATCAATACTATGTTTGATCAGGGGTTCAAGATAGCTTTTTATGACTTTATTAAGATTTTCACCTGAAAGTATCCCTTTTTCAATATATTCTATAAGGACAGGTGCAGCAATTGAAAAAGTTTCTATTTGAGGATCTATTTTACTTATTTCTTTCTCATATGCACTGCTCTCTACCGTACCTTTTGTAGCAATAACACCGACCATTTTATTCTTTGTATTGCTCACAGCAGTCCTGGCACCCGGTTCAATTACACCTACCACAGGGATTTTCAATGTTTGTTTTAATTCCTTTAATGCTGCAACAGACCCAGTATTGCAAGCGATCACAAGCATCTTTATACCTTTTTTCTCAAGAAATTCCGCAGCCTTGAAGACAAAATCCCTTACATCATGGAGGTTTTTTGGGCCATATGGGAATCTTTCCGTGTCTCCAAAATAAATCGTACTTTCATTAGGGACTTCCTTTATTATCTCCCTGAGCACAGTAAGCCCCCCTACTCCTGAATCAAATACGCCTATTGGTCTACTGTCCAAATCTTACTCTTCCTGTTTCACATTTTTATCTGTATTCCCGGATCAAGTCCTGATAAGCATTACTGTTTAACCGGTATGGTTCATATATTGCCAGTGTGGCAGATCATTTGCCTTTCTGGCATAAATAATAGATCCATCCGTCCTGATTTAAAAGAGTAGTATTATTAGTAATAAAACCATTGCGGCAAATCGTACTCATATTTTTATAACCTGCAGCCTTGAGCTGCCTGACCTGTTCATCTTTTGTAATATAATAGACTTTAGCTTTGCCATTTAAAGAATTATCATATATATGTCCCCGTTCGGACTTTCTAAGTTTGTTGATATAATCCTTCATGCGGAAGCTCCTGTTTAAAATACTCAAACGCGCAATCTTGTATGCTGACCTGAAACCACGGTTTACATGTTTTTTAAAATTTTTTGCTCCTTCATCAATATCGGGTCTATTGGTCAATACCACTTTCTTCGAAGGTTTTAAACTAAAAAGATCCGGTAATCCATCCCAGTTTAGATTATGAGAGGAAAAACAAAAATGACCACCCGGCCTCAGGACTCTATGGATCTCCTTAAGTGCTGATATTCTATCTTCATGGCTAAAACTATCTATTCCGTTAAAACTAAATAAGACAAAATCAAAACTATTATCTGATAATTCTTCCATATCCCTTGCATCGCAAGTAATAAAAAAATAATTATCCCCGTATTTTTCAATACATGCATTAACCATCACAGGTGCATAGTCAGCACCGGTATAGTCAAGTACAAGAGGCGCAAAATACCTTGTCGTTCTTCCCCCTCCAACACCCATATCCAGCATTTTCAGACTGGAAAGGCTTGAGTCCAGGATCTCTATCACTGCTCTTTC
>JAZFRP010000097.1:0-4105 GCA_036445715.1 Candidatus Humimicrobiaceae bacterium
CATTGCTGGAGTATTCCTCCCGGATATTTCTCCCTGTCTATTATAAGGATGCTTCCAGCTCCTGCTTCATGGGCACCCACAGCGGCCGCAAGTCCGGCAGGTCCTGCACCTATTATTGCTATGTCATAATTACTATTATTTGATCTTTTTTTCATTACTTCTGTCCTGAAAAATCCCTGGTATAGCCTGTCACTATATTTGAACCCCTTCCCCGTTTTATTACACGAGGAGGTTTTATTCCTGTTTCATCCGATAAGATGGTGATTATCCTGGAAATATCAAAAGCTCCCTGACACCTTCCAGCACCGGCCCAGACCTTAAATTTTATTGCATCAGTTGTTAGCGCAGGGATAGGGGCATGTATTGCAGATACAATATCACCTTCAGTGATATTCTCACATCGGCATACAATTCTTCCATACCTCCGGTCATGTTTTATCCATTCTTTCTTTTCTCTCATGTCAAGGTCCTTAAAAAGCGGTTTTATTTGGTACTGCCCTGTTTTCCCCGGATCCTTCTTGAGATCAAAATAGTTTTTACCTATCATATCTTTTACATATGAAGCAATGGCAGGGGCAGATGAAAGTCCTGGTGAATCTATTCCCACAATATTAAATAGTCCCGGAGCACCTTTCTGGGGTCCGATAATATAATCATCACCCTCTACTGATGACCTTAAACCTGAAAACTGTGCAATGACCTTTTTACCCTTTACGGCAGGAACCAATTTTTCTGACTGGGTAAGTACATTCTCAAGCTCTTTTGAGCTAGTAGAGGTATCTTCCCTGTCACCGGTTAAGATAGAATTACCTCCGAATATTGTATTGCCGTGAACCGTAGGAATGACGGCACAACCTTTGCCGTAAGGAGTCGGGATCGGATAAATTGCTCCATTGCAGATATTTCCTTCTGCTTTATCAATAATATAGTATTCGGCTTTTCGTGCACTTATCTTAAAATCAGTATCCACTGCACTGCGGATTATCGTATCGGCATCCACACCTGCACAATTTATGACAAGCCCTGCTTTCCAGTTGCCGTCAGATGTGGTGACACCTGAGATTCTTTCATTTCCCAAAAGATCCTTTAAAAGACCTTCTACTTCGGTCCCAAGTATAAAATCAACACCATTTACAGCCGCATGTTCAGCTGCAGCTATTACAAGCCTGAATACGTCTGTAAGGCCTGCATCTACTATATGGAGTGCAGACAGTGTCTCCCTGGATGCATTCGGTTCTTTATCAATAAGGCCAGCTGCATCTAATACTTTTGTCCTAACTCCATTGATCTTGCCCTGTTCTTCAAGCCTTTTAAGGATCTTTATTTGTTCAGAGTCAAATGCAAGCAGGGTATAGCCTGTTCTTTTAAAGAAAATTCCCAGGTCATTACATAATCCTTCAAATCTCCTGTTTCCTTCTACGCAGAGTTTGGCCTTTAAGCTCCCGGGCTTCTCATTATGCCCTGCATGGACTATTGCTCCATTTCCCTTGCTCTGCCCGGAACATATATAGGAACTTTTTTCAAATACTGCAATATCAAGTCCATAGAAACTTAGTTCCCTTGCTATCAGGCAACCCATAATACCTGCGCCTATTATTATGATGTCATATTGCCTTTTAATTTTATCTCTCATATTATAGTGGATTATTTTTAATCAGAATCCAGTTTTCTGTACCATGTATCCTCTATGCGGGATACTGCATTATCTTCTCCGCAGGAAGATATCTTAAAAATATTTTTTAAGATGCATAATTATAATATATATGTTATGGGCTAAAAAACCAATAATACCAGGGCTGGAACTTAATTAAATTTATAAGAATTTGCTAGCACACTTGGTCGCAGTTTATATCCTTTAGCAAATAACTTTTTATTGATATTAAATGGTACAAAAGCAGTTCGTAATGAATTTTCTCGTTACACCCACATTTATAATAGTTTTTTAAGCTTTGTAATTGTTTTTCTTGTCAGATAAAGACTTCATACATTATTATAATTGTTTTTCTCGTTTTATGTTATAATATAACAATATTTCTCGTATCATAATCGTTTTTCAAGGTAAGCAATGGTTGAAAATAAAAATAAAAGAACAAAATATAGACCGGCCGGATATTATGAGCTCATCAAGCGGTACAAGCTTGATGTCATTCCTAATTGGCATAAGTCCCTGGTTGCAACCAGTGGAATCCATCGAAAAAATTCAAACGACAAAACAGTAGAAGAAATCTATCCGCCTATATATTGGCCTGGAGATGCTCTCGGAGAACATCTTGAATTCGCACTTAAGTATGACGGGATAAATTTGGCAATTCTCACAAAAATATTCGAAGAAATCAATGAAGAGAAACTGATCGAGTATATTCAATCTAAATATACTGGAAAATATGTCAGGCGTTTGTGGTTCTTATTTGAGTTTCTTACAGGTAAATCACTCCTTATGAATGATCTTAAGCAGGGTAATTATATTGCCCTGCTTGAATCAGACAAATACTATACAAACTCTAATACTATTCAGGTTCAACGTCAGAGGATTTATAACAACCTCCTGGGTAATAGATATTTCTGCCCGATTATTCGCCGCACTGCCAGTCTTAAAAAATTCGAAAAAGCCGACTTGCCTGACCGATGCTCAAAAGTATTATCCGGTTATGCTCCAGGATTATTGAAGCGGGCCCTTGGATACCTTTATACTAAAGAAACAAGGTCATCATTTGAGATCGAGCATATTGAACCATCCCTGACCAGGACTGATCGCTTTATTGCGCTGCTTCAATCAGCAGGAAAAGAGGATTTTTGTAAAAAGAAAAAACTAATAGAGCTCCAGAACAATATAGTCGACCAGCGATTCCAGGATATCAACTACCGGTTAGATCAAAATTATGTAGGAGAAACAGTTGCCTTGAAAAGAGAAAGAATACACTTTGTATCTCCAAAACCTGAAGACTTGCCTGACCTGATGGATGGTTTTATATCTTCTCATGAGTTGATGAAAAAAAGTGATCTATCTCCTGTTATTCATGCTGCTTCTATTTCATATGGTTTTGTTTTTCTACACCCGTTTGAGGATGGCAATGGCAGAATCCACCGCTTTCTGATCCATAATATCTTATCCCTGGAAGGTTTCACTCCGGAGGGAGTCATCTTTCCAATCTCAGCAGTCCTGCTGAAAAATCCTGCTAATTACGACTCTTCTCTTGAAGCATTCTCCAGCAAGCTCATGCCTTTGGTTGAATACTCTATCGATGAAGACGGCCACATGACAGTTCATAATGATACGGCTACCTGGTATCGCTATATTGATATGACATCACAGGCAGAAGCGCTTTTTAATTTTATTGAGAAAACTATAGATGAAGAATTAAAAGATGAGTTGGAGTTTTTAGCCAATTACGACAAAACAAAAATAGCAATTCAGGAGATTGTAGATATGCCAGATAAGAAGATCGACTTTTTTATCCGATTCTGCCTGCAGAACCATGGACGCCTTTCTGAAAAAAAATATAATGGCTCGTTTAGTTTTCTTACAAAGGAAGAAGTCTCTTTGCTTGAAAAAGCTGTTCGATCAAATTATAAAAATATATAAATTTATAAGAATTTCCTCTGAATCCCTGATCTATAATCCCTCAAAAGTCGATATATTATGATTGTCGGATTAAAAGATACAGAAAATAATGATACTGATAGATTACTTTTTCTATGTGAGATCTTCAGATACCCGTATTTTTAGCTGAAATTCCTATCATATGATCTTTTAAACTCTTCATAATAGTCTTCGATACACTGGTAGTAAGGACTGTACTATTCTGTACCATATGGCATAATTCATTCTTCGCCTTATATGTCTTCAATATCAAACGGTGCCCCAATGGAAGCACCATTAATCTTAAGTTCTTCTACTATCTTATCCAGAAGGGGAACACCTTTTACCCTGTTTTCTTCAGCTGCATTGTATTCTTTCTCTCCTGCAATATATATTTCATCTTGTCCGGCTGTTTTTGGTGAATCCTTTAGGAGGCCTATCATATAATCTATTTGCTTTTTAAAGTCCAGGATGGGCCTGAAGGCATCTATTTTTATTGCCATAAAGAAGTGTCCTACATCTGCT
>JAZFRP010000098.1:0-2981 GCA_036445715.1 Candidatus Humimicrobiaceae bacterium
ATGCTCTAAAAGCAGATCCTGCCACAGCTGATGTTAGTGTAATGGTAGGCGGAGCACCTCTTACACAGGAATATGCAGATTCTATTGGTGCGGCCGGCTATGCTGCTGACGCCTCTTCCGCTGTTGATCTTGCAGGTGAGTTAGTTTAACACCTAGAGCAACAGAAGGCGTATCTATTAACTGGTTTGTTTAATAGGGATATTAAATTGGAAGTGTTTATGGGGACATGATCACTTCCAATTTTTTTTGTGTAAAAACTCCTTCATTCGTATCTTAAATCATCTTCATCCTTTATAATTCTATTTAATATAGAATTGGGAGATTGACTCACGGGGATTAAATCGATCAACTAGTATATTAAAAATATTCAAAAGTAGTCCAATCATTGACACTTTTCAATTTATGAAAGGTAAAAATTATTTTGAAAAAGAATAATCTAAAAAACTATTTAATGGAATTTCCAAACTATCTTTCATTATTTCTTTTTTCGTTTTTCATGATGCTGTCAAGCCCAATACTGCTGGATATAAGCAAGAATTTCAATGTTGCTCCTGAAAGGATGAATTTTATAATAACCTTTTTTATGTTTGGAGAGCTTATAGGCATGTTAACTCTTATATTTTTAAGTAGAAGATTTAACAGAAGCAATATTGTTATATGGGTCTACATTTTATTTATTCCTATTCTGGCCGGATTGTTCTTTGTAAAATCTTTGATACCTTTTTATATACTATATTTTATTTCAGGGTGTTTTCTTGGAATTATATTTATGAATGCAAATTTAAGCATGCTGGAAGGAAAAGTAAAGAATAAAGACAGCATAGTTAATCTGGGACATGGATTTTTTGCAATTGGTGCACTTACTTCTCCGCTTATAGCTTCCAGAATGGTAAGCAATCAAATGAATTGGCGCTTAATATACCTGGTAGCAATTGGTATCACAGTAATCTCCTTTATATCATTTGTGTTTATAAATAGAAAAAATCATGAAGGCTTACATGTAGAAAAGAAGACCATCTCTTTAAAGGAAATATTCAGATACAGGGGAAAGAATATCTATATGGTATTTACAGCAATTTTAATGCTGTTTTACGTGATGTCTGAAGTGACGATCTTTTCCTGGGCACCAACTTTTTTCAGGATCGAGAAACTATTCGATCTGGATAGTGCCAGCCTTGTAGCATCAATATTCTGGCTGGGTATATTAATAGGAAGACTGATAATCAGTTTTCTATCATATAAATATAAGGCGGGCACTTTATTATTAGCACTGTCTATTATCAGCCTTTTGGGACTGAGTCTGGCGATTTTCCCTATAAGCCAAATAATAAATTTTACAGGGGTTGGTCTGATAGGTCTTGGTTTTTCAGGAATACCACCTCTATTGATCTCATCTGCCAGTAGAATTTTTGGTTCCGGGAGGGAAGACATATCGCTGACTGTATTATTTGCAATAGGAGTAACCAGCGGTAGCATTATTCCATATATTATCAGCTTACTTGCAAATTATAACTCTCTTGCTTCGATGTTATTAGCTATTATATTTATGATATTCTTTACTATATTTGTGATCATCCGGAAGAATTATAGAAAAACCTTAAAAGCAAAATGAAAACATGATAAATATTGAGGAATTAATTTATAAAAATATATTTATAGTGTTTAGGTCAAGACGATAGGAGGGTATCGTTATGGATGGAAAACACAGAGTCAGGGAAGCAATAGATCATAAAAAAACTGATCGGTTCCCCTGTTCCTACGAAGCTACATACGAAGTATCCGAAGTCCTTATAAGGCATTTGGGTCTGGATAAAACCGGGACAGGCGAAGATGTAAGATCTGGTTCCAATCAACCTACTGCCTCAGAAAAAAGGGAGTTTGGAATGGAGCACGAAATTGCTTTACAGAAGAAGCTGGGCGTAGACCAGTCTATCGTAATCTGTCCGACATCTTCAAAAACCATAGGAAACTGGTGGGGACTGCCCCTGCTTTCACGCAGGCCGGACGGCAGGATGGTGAGTGCCTGGGGAATAGTATTTAGAGAATTCCAATACCCTTTCGGCACCTATATTGAGATCGATAGTTCCCCATTATCAGGTACTGTCGATATAGAAACTTTAAAAAACCATCCGGTACCGGCTCTTGACCTCTGGGACTTTAAAGCATACAGGGAAATTTTAAAAAAATACCAGGGATTTTTTGTATGGTTAAATATGAATGGCTGTTTTGATTTTGCCAGGTTTACAAGGGGCACTGAAGAGTTTTTTATGGATCTGGCCCATGAACCCATAAAAGCAGAGATACTTATGGATAAAGTAAATGACCTGGCAATTGATTTTTTTAAAAAATGTATGGAAGAGGTTGGGGACCTGGTGGACGGAGTTTATCTCGGGGATGATTGGGGGACACAGCAGGGTCTGGCCATAAGTCCTGATATGTGGAGAAAATATATAAAGCCGAGATATAAAAAACTTGTGTCCCTTATTAAAAGCAAAGGTTTAAAATACTGCCATCATACCTGTGGAGGAGTATATCCTATTATAAAGGATATGATAGAACTGGGATTTGATGTCCTTAATCCCATCCAGCCATTGGCAAAAGATATGGGACCTGAAAGGTTAAGCAAGGAGTTTGGTGCCGATATTGCTTTCTATGGAGGAATCGATGAACAACAGACACTGCCGCGGGGTTCAGTGGATGACGTAAAGAATGAAGTTTTCCGGATGATGAAAACCCTTGGAAAGTACGGTGGATATATTGTGGCGCCTTCCCATGCATTTCAGCCGGATACACCTACCGAAAATGTCCTGGCTGTTTACGAAGCAGTATCGGGGGATTCATTTATATAGGTTTAAGGATTAACTTTATAGTATTTTTATAATGTAAATACATAGTATTGACATTGTAAATTCAATGAACTATATTTACTGAATGGTGAATGAAAAAATAATTGAAGAAGAAGCTTCGGGTTATCAGAAGGT
>JAZFRP010000099.1:0-5869 GCA_036445715.1 Candidatus Humimicrobiaceae bacterium
GCTGGCTTCCTCCTTGCTTATTTTGTAACCAAGTGCTTCAAGCTTATGCATGGTTGTATTGGTTCCGGAATATTTTCCCAGGACATATTCTCTTTTAAGTCCCACGTCTGTTTCCTTAAAAAGTTCATAAGTCAGTGGATCTGCCATGATTCCTGAAACCTTGCTTTCTATCTCATGTACAAAAAGATTACCTCCTACGATGGGTTTCCATGTAGGGAGCACTCTATTTGAGGCTCTTGCCACATATTCGGAAAGGTTCCTGAAAAGTGTAGTATTAAAACCCATGTCCACACCTTCCACAAACTTAAGTGCCATGACAAACTCTTCAAACGCAGCATTCCCGGCCCTTTCTCCAAGACCATTTATAGTTGTATTGACATATATTGCACCAGCTTTTATTCCTGCAATTGCATTTGCGATTGCCATTCCAAAGTCATTATGGGTATGCATCTCCATCTCGATACCTATTATGTCGATGACATTCTTGACTCTCATAAAAGTCTCAAAAGGATCAAGTATTCCTAAAGTATCACAATACCTCAGCCTGTCGGCTCCGGCGTCTCTTGCAGTACGGGCAAATTGAAGCAGAAATTCCATATCGGACCTTGAAGCATCTTCAGCATTGACAGATACATAAAGATTATGGCTCTTTGCAAAATCCACACCGCTTTTCATGGTCTCAAGGACCCACTCCCTGCTTTTTCTTAATTTATGCTCAATATGTATATCTGAAGTAGAAATCGATAGGGCCACCGCGTCAACACCGCACTCAACTGATGCCTCTATATCAGATTTTACCGGCCTGTTCCATGCGAGAACACTGCAGTTCAGGCCCAGTCCCGCAATTTTTTTAATAGCATCTTTTTCGTCTCCACCCATTGCAGGTATCCCGGATTCGATCTGATGGACACCGACCTTATCCAGCATTTTAGCAATATGTATCTTCTCATCATTTGCAAAGACTACACCCGCTGTCTGTTCTCCATCCCTTAGAGTAGTGTCATCGATCTTAATATCCGTAGGATCGATCTCTACCCCGGCTTTCTTGGAAAAATCAGTAAATAGATCCAGTTCTCTCATAACTCATTCTCCTTAAAATTAATATTTCTCAAAAATATTGTATTAAATAATAAAATTCTAAAAATTGTACTAAAACTTATTATTTTCTTAATACCAGGCAATTATATCATTTTTTTTCTAATTTTTATGTATATTTTAATAAAATGTCAGCTTTTTTAAAAATTATCTACAAAAAAGCTATATGAGGAAATACATGATAGCTACTTAACATATTTGTTAAGTTGGTGCAAAATGATTTCAAAATTAAACGATGGCTCCATGATCTGCTATTTTTTCCTGACAAGACCTGTCAGGAAACTTAAGGCTCCTATTACCAGGATCACTATCCTGAGCCATAAAGGTTCTATGGTGAGGTATCCGTAAAATGAAAGCACCCCGAATATAATAAGGAGGATCCCGAAGAATAAAGATAATGTTTTTGGCATACCAGATCCTTTATTATTGATTAATAATACATCCTATTGTATCAAATATTATTACATATATACTGCCAAAATAATCAATATTGTGCCGCTACTTTTACCATAAGACACCTAAAAGAAGATCACTCATCAGCAAGGGCCCATTTCTCCACAAAATCATCAAGGATCTTTCCATCACTTAAAAATCTTGTGACTTCAGTCAATTTCTGGTAAGTCCTCTCATAATAATTCCCCCCGACACTTTTTATGTCGGGTTTTACAAGATAAAGATTTTGTTTTGCCCTGGTGGCTGCTACATAAAGAAGTCTCCTCTCCTCCTCTATCTCCTCGGCAGTAAAGAGTGCATAAGTGGAGGGAATATAACCGTCAATAAGCGATATAATAAATACAGTATGCCACTCAAGACCTTTGGCTGAATGTATGGTAGAAAGTATGAGCTTGTCCTCGTCTTTGTCTTCAGGTTCAGTCCTGGTCTGCCTCTCATCAAGCGGTTCAAGAGTCAGGTCCACAAGGAAATCTTCAAGTTCCTTATATCTCTGGGCTATGATCTCAAGGGAATTAACATCATTTACCCTCTTATTAAAATCATCATATTTTTCCTTCATTATCGGGTCATATATGTCGAGTACGGCTTTTACCTTATCTGAAAGAGGGGATTTTGTTCCCGAGATCATTCCAAGAGTGTCATAGAGTTTTTTCAGCTCACCCGAATATTTCCTGTTTGAATAAGAACTTTCATCTAAAAAATCGATTCCCATTCCATCATCTACAATGCCCCCGATCAGATTAGATGCTGTCTGTGGTCCTATACCTTCTATAAGAAGTAGTATCCTGTGCCAGCTTACGGAATCCATAGGATTATATGCTACTTTCAGGTATGCAAGTATATCCTTGATGTGTGCAGCTTCTGTAAATTTAAGCCCCCCATATTTCACAAATGGAATATTGTGGCTCATAAGCTCTATTTCCAGGTCCATCGAGTGCCAGCTGCTTCTGAAAAGTACAGCAATATCATTTAAGGGCACACCTTCTTCCCTTAGTTCCAATATCCTCTGTACTATAAATTTTGATTGATAATTATCATCCTGGGATTCGATATATACAGGTTTCTGTTCCCCTTCTTTTTTTGTATACAGAGTCTTCCGGTAGCTCTCTTTTGCAAATCTTATAAGTTCATTCGTAAAATCAAGAATCGGCTGGGTGCTCCTGTAGTTCTGTTCAAGTTTTATAATACGGGCATCCCTGTACTTTTTGGGAAAATCCATTATGTTCTTAAAATTTGCTCCCCGGAAAGAGTAGATACTCTGGGAGTCGTCCCCTACAACCATTATATTCTTATGGCCTGAAGCCAGGGAGTAAGCGATCCTTGCCTGAAGCTTATTTGTGTCCTGGAATTCATCGATCATTATATACCTGTAAAAATTTGAGAGCTTGCTCCTTATATCATCATTTGAGGAAAGTAGCTTTTCAAGATATACAAGGAGATCGTCATAATCCATGATCGACCTGTTTTTTTTATATGAAGAATACTCTTTCTGGATCTTCTTTATATCTTTTGAATTTTGGGCAAAATGAGGATATCCCTCTTTAAGTACCTTCTCAATGGGACAATCCTTATTAAGGGCCTTACTGATAACATCCGATATTGTCTCTTTATGGGGAAAACGTTCCTTGCTTTTGTGATATCCCATATTCGTCCTGACCAGGCCCACCACATCCTCAGCATCTTTTCGGTCAAGGATTGAAAAATTATTATTAAAGCCTATAAGCTTTGCATATCTCCTGAGTATCATATTGGCAAAAGAATGGAATGTCCCCCCGGATATATTGGAACACCTCTCGTCTAATAACCTGCTGGCCCTCCTGAGCATCTCACCTGCTGCTTTCCTTGTAAAAGTCAGCAGCAATATACTCTCAGGATTTATCCCATCCTCAATAAGCCTTATTGCCCTGTATACCAGGGTCCTGGTCTTGCCGCTTCCTGCCCCTGCAATAACAAGCATTGGGCCTTTTTGCCTGGTCACTGCCTCCAGCTGGGCTTTATTTAATTTATCCTCATAATCTATCTCATAATCTATTTTACTTTCCGTGCTTATTTTCTTAAGGACATATTTCTTCATATTACCTCACCCTTTGATGACTCCGAGCGGCCTGAGTCTTGCAATCCTTCTTGAAAGGCCTGCGCCGGCTGCTGCTTCCACTACATTCTCTATATCTTTATATGCCTGGGGAGCTTCTTCGGCAAGACTCTGCATGCTGCCAGCCATTATAATTATTCCATCTGATTCAAGCTGTTTTTTTAGTTCCTGGCCCCTGATGATCTTTTTGGCCTTTGAGCGGCTCATCAATCTTCCGGCCCCATGACAGGTGGAGCCGAAGCTTTCTTTCATGGCATTTTCAGTGCCGGATAGAATATATGAATTTGTTCCCATATCCCCTGGAATGATAACCGGCTGTCCAATATCCCGGAAAAGTTCGGGGGTGTCCGGATGTCCCGGACCATATGATCTTGTTGCGCCTTTTCTATGCACGCATACATCCACGAGCCCCATCCCCATATCATGCTTCTCGATCCTGGCAATATTATGGGAAACATCATAAATAGTAGATAGTCCCAGCGATTCAGCGGACCTGGCAAATACTCTTTCAAAGACCCCTCTGGTCCAGTGAGCCAGGCAGTGCCTGTTGACAAGCGCATAGTTTGCCGCACATGACATTGCGCCGTAGTATCTCTTTGCCTCCGGTGAACCAAGCGGTGCACACGCAAGCTGTCGGTCGGGTATCTCTATATTATACTTATGATATGCCCTCTGCATCTCTCTTATATAATCACTGCATACCTGATGACCGAGCCCTCTTGAACCTGAGTGGATCATAACAATTACCTGACCCTCCTCAAGATCTAAAATATCTGCCGCTTTGCTATCATAGATATTGTCAATGACCTGTACTTCAAGAAAATGATTTCCGGAACCAAGGGTCCCTACTTGAGTTGATCCCCTCTCAATTGCAGTTTTTCCTACATAATCCGGATCTGCAGCTTCCATACATCCCTTTTCTTCAATGAACTCAATATCTTCTTCCCATCCATAACCACTTTTTACTGCCCAGTTCACTCCTTCTGAAAGCAGTTTCCTCATATCCCCTCCGGATAACCTTATCTTGCCCTTTTTGCCCAAACCCCGGGGGACTGAATATGATAATACCTGCATAAGTTCCTTGATCCTATTTCTTATATCATCCAGTCCAAGGCTTGTCCTCATCGCCCTTACGCCGCAGGATATATCAAAACCCACACCGCCAGGCGATATTATACCTTCTTCCATGTCAAAAGCAGCAACTCCGCCGATTGGGAATCCATAGCCAAAATGAATATCCGGCATCGCAAAGGAAGCTCCCAGTATTCCGGGCAGTGTGGCAACATTTATTACCTGGTCGATAGTATTTTCATTCCTTGCGTGTTCAAAGATGTTCTCGTCCGCAAATATTATTCCGGGAACCCTCATTCCCAGGGATTCATCGATTTCGACTTCCCACTTATAATCATTTAATTTTTTTATATTATAATCGTTCATATGATCTTGTATGGGTCCACTCTGTAAACTTATCTTTAATAAAATAAGATCCTTATAATATTATATATCAAAAATAACCCTGCCCCACCATTTTTGCCCATTATTTTTTATTTTGAGCTGATGATAGGTCGGTGCCTTTATTCCTATCTTTATTTCATGCCTGCCACTGTCAAAGTTTTCACCCACCATTTCTGCTTTCAGCCTATACCCCTGTCCGGATCTTTTTACCGAATCGACCTTAAAAACTGCAAATACCATACTGGCGGTCTCAAAATGATAGATGATCTTTTCAAGCCATAGTATAAGAAGATCCTCAAGATCATCGTGATCAGTAATAATATCTACTTTTATTTTATCGCTTTTGGACACACTGTCTATATCCGTTATGATAGAGAACATTCCCAGCGCAGCATTCTCAAATAATTTTTCAAGCTTATTTCCATAAAACTCTATACCGGTGTCAGAAGGGTGGTCTACCCTCTTAAACCCTGATTTCTGCAATTAAATGCACCTCTTTTTTTATATCCCCGCTACCTGGTAATAATTGTTATTATATTGAACTATTTAACCCGGAAGTTAATTGAAATTAACATTTATTTTGTTAAAATAAGACAGATTTATTTTATTATTTTTTTAAATATTAATATAGTCATAAAAATCATTGTGACTAAAAAGAATGTCCGGGAGAAATAATGACAGCAGAAAAGCAAACTTCATCAAAGCCGAGTCTTGAGGGAGCGCTGAAGCAGGGTAAATTTGCCGTGACTTGCGAAGTGGGTCCCCCAAAGGGAG
>JAZFRP010000100.1:0-8743 GCA_036445715.1 Candidatus Humimicrobiaceae bacterium
GGAATCGAATTCGAGGATTTTCAGGAAACGCTTGAGGACCGTAATTCAAATGAAGCAGAAGTCGAAGATATATATAATTATGACCTTGAAGTCTTAAATGGAGAAAAAGGTACCCTATACCAGATAAGGTATTTTTACCTCCTGACTTCAGTGGTGCAAAAAAAAGATGACAAGACTATAGAAGAAAAAATTGATTACCTTACAAATCTTTTCGGAAATGAATATCCGGAATCTGTAGTAACGGCTGCTTTAAACCTGCAGGTTGACCAGATAAATACACTGCTTGAAAGAACCCAGGATATTGCCAGGGAAATAATGAAAGAAGAGATAAAGCCCACTGAACTTGATTTTGCTAAAAGCGAAGCAAGCTCAATGGCTGAGTTTGATGCGGCTATCTCTGTGGTGAATACACCCATTGTCACTGCAGTGCTTTCAAAAAATATAAGGCCGACTGCAGTATTTGATCCAGCCGGGACAGAAAAAGCAAGAGAAGAAGCAAGGCTTAATACTCCACCACATATGGTAACTATAGTAGAGGGGCAGACAATAGTATTTGAGGGCGAGATCGTAAATGAAAATGATATCCTGATATTGACCCAGCTTGGCCTGCTTCAGAGGGAATTTAACTGGAGTCTCTTCCTTTATATATTCTTTATTTGTACTGTTACAGTATTTCTTTTCGGATTTTATCTTTTTAGATTTGAGAGGTCTATATTTAATAATACAAGAAAGGTAATAATAAATGCACTGCTTGTAGTTATTTTCACAGCACTAATAAAAGCTTTGACGATACTTTCATCGATACATCTGAATTTCTGGAATTATTTATTTCCCATTATCACAGTTTCATTAATAAGCACTATTTTATTTAATTCAAGGATCGGCATAATGCTCACTCTTATCCTGGGATTATTTGCCGGGATTGCAACAGATTTTGATTTTTCAATTGCTATAGCTTATGTTCTTGGTGGGATGCTATCTACATATATGGTATCAAAAGTGTCACAGAGATCAGAAGTCATGAGGGCAGGATTTATCAGTTCGCTTGTACTCGCTTTTCTTTTTCTTACGGTCAACCTGATCGGAGGCGAGTTCAGGACAATTGCTCTTTATACAATTATGGGGGTACTTAATGGTATTATTTCGGCTATTCTTGCAATAGGCCTGCTCCCATTCATAGAGTCCGCCTTCAATGTCGTCACAGCCATGGGCTTGCTCGAACTCTCACATACGGATCAGCCCCTTCTCAAGAAGCTCCTGATAGCTGCCCCCGGGACATATAATCACAGCCTCCTGGTGGGGCATCTCTCAGAAAGTGCGGCAAAAGCAATCAATGCTGACTCATTGCTTGTAAAAGTTGCAGCCCTTTACCACGACCTGGGTAAGCTTAAAAGACCGGAATATTTCTATGAAAACCAGGGTGATATAGAAAATGTACATGATAAATTGAATCCATCGATGAGTAGGAATATTATTGCAAACCATATAAAAGACGGTATGGAAGTGGCAAAGCAGAATAAGATCCCAAGAAGGGTTTTAAATATAATATCACAACATCACGGTAATTCTCTTATTACTTATTTTTATGAGAAGCAAAAAGGAAAGAATTCTAAAGTAAATGGAAGTACAGACGGACTTAAGGGGCATTTCAGGTATCCGGCTAAAAAACCCCAGAGCAAAGAAGCTGCGATACTGATGCTTGCTGACTCTGCCGAGGCTGCTGTCAGGTCTATTGAGAAGATAGTCCCCAAAAAGATAGAGCAGATGGTAAATGATATTGTAGAAAACCGTATTAAGGACGGACAACTTTCGCAGGCTGATATTACTTTGAGGGAGATAGAGCAAGTCAAAAACTCATTGATAGACGGATTGATATCCATCTATCATTCAAGGATCACTTATTCAGGTAATGGAAAACCACCTGATATAGAAGACATGACTACTGTCGCAAGCAGCGATTATTACTAATCTAAAAGATGAAAATAGAACTAATAAACAATCAGGATGAAGTCAGTCTCGACCTGGGACTTATAGAAAAGGCATCGATCTATGTATCAAATAAATTTGATACATGCCCGGATAATGTCATAAATATCATATTGTCTGATAGTTCAGAAATAAGAAGACTTAATAAAACATATAGGAATATTGACCGCATTACAGATGTGCTTTCTTTTTCTTATCTATCTGATAGTGACTCATTCCATGGGGAAGACTCACTTTTTACAATAGGTGAAATATATATCTGTCCCGGTGTTGCAAAGGAAAATGCAAAAAACCAGGATGCGGATTGGAGTCTCGATCTTGAAATGATACTTCTTGTCGTACATGGGATACTTCATATTTATGATTATGACCACGAAAAAGAATATGACAGGATAGAAATGGAAAGCCTGCAGGAGTGCATTGTTAATGATATTAGAAATACTTTCGGGCTGTAAACTTTGCTTGCAATATATGAATTTGAGGGCTCTGGCAAAATAATAATTATCCAAAAGTCCAAAATACTGGAATCCCTATTGACATATATTGTAAAATCTATAATAGGTATATTTTTTTTGCCAAAAACTCTGGTAGATATAGATGGAAGGTATTTTTGTAAAGCATATCAAAGATCCTGGTCCCGCACTGATCAAAACATTGTGCAGAATGGAAGTTAAAAGCCTGGGACAGGAAGCTGCTATAAACCAGTGGGTCCTTCCGGTGATCATAAGGTATGGCAGATTATTTGTTGTGGGCAATAATGATAATAGTTTAATAGGAGTATGTGAGATAATAAGAAGCTACCAGGTTCCATCTACTGCCTTTATTCATTCCTTATACGTAGATCCTGAATTCAGGAACAAAGGTGTAAGCAAAATACTTCTACGAGAAGTGCTGAGTGAATTAAGAAGAGATTCTTTTAAAGAAGTGCAGCTTACAGTCGATCCGGACAATATAGCAGCAATCCGGCTGTACCGGTCTTCTGGTTTTAAAAAGGACAGCACAAGAAAAGATGAGTACGGAATGGGAAAACACAGGGATTTGTTTATTATTAAATTATGAGTAAAGAAGATAAAATAAGATCAGGATTTGTGGGTTTGGTAGGCAGGACAAATGTTGGAAAATCTACACTGATCAATAAGATATTAAAGAAAAAGGTCCTTATTACGTCGAATAAGGTCCAGACTACCAGGTATCGTGTTCACTGTATCTTAAATAATGAAAAGAGCCAGATAATTTTCGTGGATAGTCCCGGCTTCTTTAAACCGCGGAATCTGCTGCAGGAGCGCCTGAAGAGTGCCGCTGAAGGTGTCATCAAGGATGTTGATGTGATAGTTGCAATGGTAGATATTGCGGGAGGAATAGGAAGGGGAGATAGTTTTGTTTTTGAACAGGTTAAAGACAGGTCCCAGCCAAAGATCCTCTTATTGAATAAAGTTGATATCATAGGAACAGATAGGGCGGTGGAGCAGAGAAAGATCATAGAGGACCTGGACTATTTTGATGAAGTAATAGAAGTATCAGCAAAGACCGGAAAAAACCTGGATAAATTCCTGGAGGTGCTTACAGGCTTCCTTCCATATGGGCCAAGGTATTATAGTGAGGATATGATATCTGACCAGCCTACTGAAAAAATAGTCTCTGAAATAGTAAGGGAAAAATTATTCGAGGCCCTTTCAGAAGAGATCCCTCACAGTATTACAGTTGAGGTTGAAAGGCTTGAAGAAAAAAGGACCAGGTCAGGGGACAAACTTACCTCGATAGGATGCTCTATATTTACAGAGAGGTCTTCGCAAAAAGCGATCATCATAGGAAAATCAGGAAATGTCCTTAAAAAAGTCGGAATGAAATCCAGGCTTGAACTCGAAAAATTTTTTGGTAATAAAGTTTTTCTTGAATTATGGGTAAAAGTGAGACAAAACTGGACGAAAAATGAATTATTCCTGGACCGTTTTGGTTATTAAAGATAGCTTAATATTATTAGTTTTAGATAAAAGGTAGGGTGGTAAAAACGTTAACCAAAGAGCAACTTGCAAAAACGATAGATCAGACACTTCTTAATCCAGTGGCTACTCCGAAAGATATTGAAAACCTGTGTAATAATGCTAAAAAGGAGCATTTTGCAGCTGTGGTGACAAATCCTACAAACGTGGTACAGTCCCACAGTATTTTAGGGGATACAGATGTAAAAGTATGTGCGGTCATAGGATATCCCCTGGGGGCAAACACTATCGAGACCAAGATATTTGAAGCCAGGGATTCTATCAGGAAGGGAGCTGGAGAACTTGATGTGGTATTAAACCTGGGTGCGGTAAAGAGTGGAAATTATGAATATATTGAAAGAGAATTGGGTGTTTTGGTCAGCATTATCAGGAGAGAGCAGATCGCTGAGTATAACCGGCATATAAATATAAAAATTATCATCGAGACAGGCATACTTTCCAGGGATGAGATAAAAAAAGTAAGCATCATAATTGAGAAATCCGGATCTGATTTTATAAAGACTTCTACAGGTTTTGGTGCCAAAGGAGTTGAGCTTGATGATGTAAGGCTTATAAGGGAAGTAGTAACCCGTAATATTGGTGTTAAGGCTTCAGGCGGAGTAAGGACATTTGAAGATGCTCAGGCATTAATTGATGCAGGAGCCACAAGACTTGGTACCAGTAGCGGTATAAATATCATTAAAGAATACAGTATCTTATTTGATAAATAGACATTAAGGTTTTGGATCAAAAGTAATTTATAAACAATTTTATATATTTATACCATGCCTACCTATAAAGCTAAGGCGATCGTAATAAAGACTTATAAACTCGGGGAAGCTGATAAGATAATAAGGATGTATTCCCGGGATGGCTTTCTTATATCAGCAGTAGCAAAAAGTTCTAGAAAAATAAGATCCAGGTTCAGGGGAAGACTTGAACTTTTTAATGTAGTCGACCTCGAACTTTCAAAAGGCAGGAATCTTGACAATATAAACCAGGTCGAGATAGATCACAGTTTTTCAAAAATACCCCTCGATTTTAATAAATTTGTTTTTGCTGAAATAATCTCAAATATTATCCTAAAGACTCAAGCGCCCGGAGACGGCTCGCCTATACTTTTTAAACTATTGTATGTTTGCCTTAATGAAATAGATATAACTGCTGAAGAAGATGATATCGCATTGAAAAAGATAATGTGTTTTTTCAGTACAAGATTTTTACAGATAATTGGTTTTTTGCCCCTGATGGCCCAGTGCAGCAGGTGTAGCGTAGAAATGGAAGGTCTCTATCAACTCGGGAAAAATGATATATCTTTTTCAATAAGGCATGGAGGTGTCCTCTGCGAAAAATGTGCAGCAATAACAGGATCCAGGATCATACTGAATCTTTCGAGTTTCAGGCTATTGTCGGATCTCATGCGGCTCAAGGTGGAAGATTTCCGGGATATTGAAGTGAGGCCGCAAGATTTAAGGAAGATATATAAACTCCTGGAGGACTATATAGTCTTCCACACAGAGTGCAGTGTGGACAGTTTCAAATACCTGAAAAAAATCGGACTTTAAATATGTTTTCAGAACAATAGTAAACATATATCTATGGTCTAATCAATTTTCTAAAAAAATTCCTGATCCTGAATATTTATAATTATTTTTTTATCACCTCAAGGAGCCTGCCCAGGAATTGGGACCTGAGTGTGCAGGCTGGTATTTTTAAATAGATCAAGTCCGGATCCAGTTCTCGGACAAACTCTTTGAACAACCGGCCATTAAGAAGGGAAAGATTAAAAAATAACTTGACATTGGATAAAAAAGCAATATAATTCTTATAAAACTTATATGAATTATAAGAAATAAACAGAGGTATAAAAATGAAAATTAAAATCAATGGAAAAAAAGAAGAACTTGAAAATGAAATAAACATAACAGAGCTTCTATTACAGCACAAAGTTGAGATACCAGAGGCTGTTTCCGTGCAGCTGAATGGAAAGTTTGTAGATAAAGAAAAATTCAAGACTACATTTGTAAGGGAAGATGATGAAGTTGATTTTCTATACTTCATGGGTGGAGGGAAATCCTAATGACAGGTTTTACAACCAGGTCAATACATAATAAATATCTAAAACAGGATCCACACAATTCATTACATTTTCCGGTATACGATAGTGCTTCTTTTGAATTTGATAGTGCCGAGGATATAGAAAAGGCTTTTCTGGGTCAAAAGCCAAGTCATATGTATTCCCGGATATCCAATCCTACAGTTGAAAACTTTGAACAAAAAGTCAAGGGCATTACTAATAGTTTTGGTGTGGTGGCGCTCTCTTCCGGAATGGCAGCGATTGCCAATTTGGTTCTTGCTGTGGCACTTAAAGGCGATAATATCATTACTACCAAGTATCTTTTTGGGAACACTTATTCTTTTTTCGAAAAAACTTTAAAACCATGGGGCTTAAATGTAAAATATGCAGATTTAACTGATGCCAGCAGTATTGATGGTATTATTGACAATAGGACTAAAATTATTTTTTTAGAAACCATAACAAATCCCCAGTTAGAGATTGCTGATATAAAAGCTTTATCTGAAGTAGCCAGAAGAAACAAGATTTTATTAGTTGCTGATACAACTATTACTCCGCCCTACCTTTTTGACTCCCGGGAATTTGGTGTAGATATTGAAGTACTTTCAAGCACCAAGTATATTTCAGGTGGTGCAACATCAGTTGGAGGATTGATAATCGATAATGGTACATTCGACTGGCTCAATAATGATAAACTGAAGGAAGATGCAAAGAAACAGGGTCCTCATACCCTGGTTGCAAAATTAAAAAGAGAAGTCTATCGTAATCTGGGAGCATGTCTGTCTCCCCACAATGCTTATTTGCAGAGCCTCGGCCTGGAGACTTTAGCTTTGAGAGCGGATAAATCTTGCAGTAATACATTGGCTCTTGCAGAATACCTGGAAAAGCAACCGGAGATCAATAATGTTAATTATCCGGGTTTGAAATCATCAAAATATAATGATATCTCCAGGATACAATTTCCCAATGGTGCAGGTGCTCTCCTGGCTTTTACCCTGGATAGTAAAGAAGATTGTTTTAAATTTATTAATCAGTTAAGAGTCATCCGTAGAGCAACAAACCTTAATGATAATAAAACATTGATTCTCCATCCGGCTTCTACGATATTCTGTGAATATTCAACAGAGCTGAGGGAAGAGATGGGCGTATCTGATACACTGATCAGATTAGCAGTGGGAATAGAAGATATTGAAGACCTGGTGGATGATATTACTCAAGCAATGGAGGTATTAAAGTGAGTTTTTCAGAGGAACAGATAGAAAGATATAGCAGGCATATTATCCTGGAGGATGTTGGTGTTAAAGGCCAGAATAAAATATTAGAGAGCAAAGTATTGATAATCGGTGCAGGCGGCCTGGGATCCCCTGCTGCCCTGTACCTGGCTGCTGCCGGAGTCGGTACAATCGGTATTGTCGATAATGATGTAGTGGACCTTACAAATCTACAGAGACAGGTGATCCATTTTACTCCTGATGTAGGCAAACCAAAAGTTGAATCTGCAAAAGAAAAGATTGAAAAGCTGAATCCTGATGTAGAGGTAAGGACTTATAAGGAACTGGCACTCGCTGATAATATACTTGACCTGATCAGGGATTATGATTTTATTATCGATGGTACCGATAATTTTCCTGCAAAGTTTTTAATTAATGACGCTTGTGTCCTGGCTAAAAAACCATTTTCACATGGTGGAATCCTAAGATTTGATGGGCAAACCATGACCTACACTCCTGGAAATACTTGTTACCGTTGTGTGTTTAGCGGATTACCCCCAAAAAATGCTATACCAAGTTGTGCACAGGCAGGAGTATTGGGTTCTATTGCAGGCATCCTGGGAACCATTCAAGCTACTGAGGCACTTAAGTTTATCATAGGCAAGGGTGAGCTCCTTATTAATAGATTGCTGATATTTGATGCACTTGATATGGATTTTAGAACTATTACCCTGCAAAGGAATAAGAGTTGTGCTATTTGTGGTGAAAATCCAACAATCTCTAAATTAGAAGATTACGAACAGACGGTTTGTGAGATTAAAAATGAAAATAAGTAAAAAAATTATTAATAAAATATACGATCATGGCAAAAAAGAGGCCCCTATTGAAGCTTGCGGTTATCTGGCAGGTATAAATGATGAAGTGGTAAATTTTTACCCAATGCATAATATCGATCAGAGTAATGAACATTTTACACTGGATCCGCAGGAACAATTTGATGTGATAAAGAAGGTAAGGAATGAAGAATTAGAGATATTGGCTGTTTACCATACTCATCCAGAGTCCCCGGCAAGACCCTCCGCCGAGGATATAAGGCTGGCTTTTGATCCCGGGATCATCTATGTGATCCTGTCTTTGCTGGAGGAAAATAACAATATAATGGCATTTAAAATAATAAAAGGACAAGTAATAGAACAAAGATTAATGGTGGAGGAGTAGCGAGCATGAAAGAAAAAAAGATAACTGATTATCAGAGGGAACTGAAAGGAAAAACACCTCAGGAAATAATAAGCTGGGTCATTGATCATTTTGATAAAAAAGATATCGCCTTCTCCTCCAGTATGGGAGCAGAGGACCAGGTATTAACAGATATGTTGATAAAGATCGATCCGGAAATAATATTTTCACTCTGGATACTGGCAGGCTTTCTGAAGAAATCTATACAGCGATCGAGGAAACTAGAGAACATTATAATAAACATATCGAGATCC
>JAZFRP010000101.1:0-8379 GCA_036445715.1 Candidatus Humimicrobiaceae bacterium
TTAGGATGGTGGCCGTAAAAACGGTATGTCTTAGCTTCGATCAGTGAAGGTCCCTTACCGTCCCGTGCATGTTTTACCGCCTTTTTTACAGTATTATATACTTCAACAGGATCGCTTCCTTCAATAATATGTCCAGGTATATCATAGGCACATGCCCTTTTTCCAATATCTTTACAGGCTACTGAATCAAGTGAACACATGGAAATAGCATATAGATTGTTTTCACAGATATAAACAACCGGAAGTTTAAATATCGCGGTCATATTCAGTGCTTCATGAAATACTCCATTATTTGAGGCACCGTCTCCAAAGAAACAAAGGACTACTTCACCCTCTCCCCTCATTTTTGCACCAAATCCTGCACCGATTGAAATAGGTATTCCACCTCCTACTATACCATTAGCTCCCAGCATTTTAAGTTCCGTGTCGGCAATATGCATGGAACCTCCCCTGCCTTTACAATATCCGGTAACTTTTCCCAGTAGTTCTGCCATCATCTTATTAAGGTCTGCACCTTTGGCTATGCAGTGCCCATGACCCCTGTGTGTGGATACTAAATAATCTTTTTCTTCTATTGCGGCACATGCGCCCGCAGCAATTGCCTCCATACCTACATAGGGGTGCAGATATCCTCCAAATTCTCCTGCTGCATACATCTGGATAGTGCGTTCCTCAAACCTTCTTATGGTTATGATGTCCTTTAATATTTTTATCTTGCTTTCTTTTGTTAGCTTAGGCATATGACTCCTCTAAGAATTTTAAAATATACAAATTATATAATACTATATTATTATTAAAATGCAATATGGTGTTGGTATGCAAATTATTGCAGCTGTGTTTTTAACTGATCAAATTGCAGATGATGGTCAGGAGATCTCCAGGATCTTCTCTCCAGCACTACTATCCGTTATTAATATATTTATGTATTTTCCCCTGATAGCTCCGAGTATGGCCTCAGCTTTTAATTCCCCTCCTGCGATCCCTATCGAATAAGGGACACTGAGAAGTTCCTTTACTGGCATAGCAATGATCCTCTCTGAGATTTTATTGTCACAAGTCTTTCCGTTTATGTCAAAAAAATGCGAGTATACATCACCCACTGCTCCACAGGCCTTTAAAGACTTCAGGTCATTTCCGCTAATATGACCCGTCTTGACAAGTGTTGAGATCACCCTGGGATACATTGCACCGATCCCTACCATTGCAATAGTCAATTTAGAAAAATAATCAAAGGTCTTTTTAATAGATGTTTCCTTTAATAGCATATCATGCATTATTTTTGTATCCACAATAGATGGTGCATAAAGAAGATGAGGGCTTACACCAAATTTGGATGCAAATCTTCTTGTAATATCATGACAGTTCAAGTCTATTGAGAGTTCATGGCTTCCACCTGTGATCTGAATGACTTCGACAGTACGGTTTATCTTAGTAGGCAGGTAATTGATCACTTCATTTATGGTCGTCCCCCATGACACACCTATCGCATCTCCTTCCTTTATTATATCAAGAAGGTATCTTGAAGCAGCCTGTCCTATCTTAGCTTTAAGTTCAGTATCAGACAATCCAAAATTTTCAACTACGATCGCCCTTTTTAATTTAAATTTCTTTTCAAGTTTTTCTTCCAGGTCTGAGATATTTTTTGTGGGGTCAATAATATTGATCTGGACCATCCCGGAGTTTAATGCCTTTTTTAGGATCCTGTTCACCTGATACTTGGAGACTTTTAGTCTTCTTGCAATGCTTTCCTGTTTTAGATTTTCTTTATAATAAAGGTTCGAGACCTTTACCATTAGTTTTGTATCATAAGCCATAATTACAAACTTCTCTCCTGCTAATTATTAGTTTTGTCTAAAATTTTTAAGCCTGTATTATTTCTCCAGGGCTTCTATTTTTTTTACCTTCTTAACTGTCCCGCCGGTACGCTCAATATCAAGCCAGATTTTTAATAATTCCTGTGCCAGACTTTTACCCACTATTAAAGATCCCATAGTTATTACCTGGCAATCATTTGATAATATTGATCTCTGTGTTGAATAGATATCATGACAACATGCTGCCCTGATACCCTTAAACTTATTTGCAACAAGGGCCATACCTATTCCGGTACCGCATACCAATATTCCCCGTTCATAATTCCCATTTTGTACTTCACTTGTGACTGAAGCAGCTATATCAGGATAATCCACAGGTTCAGCAATATTAACACCAAAATCCTTATATTCTATCTTTTTTTCTTCAATCACCTCTATAAGGGATTTTTTTAATTCAATCGCTATCTCATCACAGCCTATCGCAATTTTCATCTTTCAGCCTCCATAAAATTAGTCTCACTTCTTAAATTGAATATAATTATATGCAATAATTTGCAAGTTTGCAATATAATAAATTTTTTATCTTTTTATACTATATTGCAAAGCCTGGACTTTTAAAGAAAGCAGCAGCTCTTAATGGTAAATATTATTTATGATTATAAAAGAAAGTAGTAAATCGGATCAATTACAGACAATATCCATAGCAATTTTTATCATTTCGGTGAAATATTCCAGATTAAGCGATGCTCTTCCTATAAATATTCCATTCACATTTTCGAGGTTTAATATATCAGGAGTACTCCGGGGAGTCACGCTACCTCCATATATAATAAACTGTCCCTGAGATATACTATCTCCATATTCTCTTTTTAATAGTCCCCTTATAAATGCAAGACTATCTTCAATATATCCAACAGGAGCTGAATCTTTTGCACCTATGGCCCATACAGGTTCATAGGCTATTATCACTTTATCCAGGTCATCCGGATGAACGTCTTTTAGCCCGGTATGCACCTGATTGGCTAAAAAAGTAAAAACATCTTTCATGTCTTTACTTTTTTCCTTTTCACCTATACATAAAATCGGTCTCAGGTCATTTTTGAGGACTGCTTTTAATTTTCTGTTTATCATCTCATCATCTTCCATGAATATACTTCTTCTTTCTGCATGTCCTAATTCAACATAAGTACATCCTGACTCTTTAAGATGAGCAGGACTTACTTCACCCGTAAATGATCCTTCGTCCTGCCATCCGCTATTCTGGGACCCATATTTAAGTTTTGGAGAAGTTATTATGCTTTTTAGGGAAAATAGCGGTAAAAAAGTGGGCAGGAAAAATACTTCAATATCCTGATGCTCATTTATTTCATTTAAGACAAATTCATTTAGCTTTTTAGCATAGGCAGTACTTTCGCCAACATTTTTGTTCATCTTCCATGAGGCTCCGATCAGTGTCCTTGAATTTTCTTTTACCACTTATCCCCCAAAATATAATATAGTGATAATATTTATTATTTCGAACTATTTATTATTTTAAGATATTTCTGGTATTCTTCATTCCATATTTCAGTATCATGGGGCTCATATTCGATGACCTCTGAAGAAGCCAGGCTGATCCTTCTTCCTTCTTCAATATTTTTTATTTCACCATCAGCCTTTAACTGCATCAGTAAGTTCCCCACTGAAGTCGTCTCCGTAGGACCTGCTACAACATGTAATCCTGAAGCATTAGATATCCACTGGCACAATAATTTATTCTGGGTACCTCCTCCAACCAGATGGAGCAGTTCCAGCTTCTGGCCGGTAAATTTTTCCAGGAGACTTAAGTGAAATTTAAATTTAAGGGCCAGGCTTTCATAAACGCATCTTGCCACTTCACCGATACTTCCAGGTTCTTTTTGGCCTGTTTTTTTACAATACTCCCTGATGACTTGGGGCATATCTGTTTGAGGTTGTATGAACCGGGGTTCTTCCACATTTACAAGTGATTTAAAAGCTTCTGCTTTTTTAGAAAGTCTTACTATTTCATCCCAGGATATTTTTTTATCCTTCAACCATCTTCCCCTGCATTGCTGGATCACCCAGAGCCCGTTAATATTTTTAACAAATAGATTAGTACCTTCAACTCCCGCTTCATTTGAAAATACTGCATCAAAGATCTCATCGCTGATAAGTACTTCATAGTTTTCCAATCCCATACAGGCCCAGGTACCCAAACTTATAAAAGCCCAATTTTCCCTATTATCTATCACAGGTATTCCGGCCACAGCTGATGAAGTGTCGTGGGTCGAAGGAGCAATCACCGGAAATGTCTCTATTTCCAACTCACTAGTGACTTCACTGGATATATTACCTATTGTTTCACCGGGATAAACCATCCTGGGGAAAATATCCAACGGGAGATCCAGCTTTTTAAAAATACTATCCTCTATTTTTCCTGCTTTCTGGTTATACAATACACTTGTTGTAAAACGGGTAAACTCATTAACTGCTTTTCCGGTAAGGAAGTAGTTGAAAATATCGGCAATCGACTGGTAGGTCTTTGCATTTTTTAAAGCAGTAGAACCATTTATTTTAAATGAGTATAATTGAAAAACATCAAAAAGCGGAATGCACCAGGCCCCTGTCAGGTCCGATAGTTCTTTCTGGGAGATGATCTCAAACAGGTCCGTACTATCTTTTCCGCTCTGCTCATCACGGTAATTGACAGGATTGGAGATTAATTTTCCCTTATCATCAAGAAGTCCAAAATCAGCCCCCCAGGTATCTACTCCCATCGAAATAATATTTCTATATTTTTTTACAGATGCCTGTATGCCTATTTTTAATTCAGAAAAGAGTCTTAATATATCCCAGTAAAGGGTTCCTCCGGCAAATACCGGAAGGTTTTCAAATCTATGCATTACTTCCATATCAAATTTGGAACCGTCAAAACTTGCAATCGCTGCTCTTCCATTGCTGGCTCCATAATCAAAAATAAGATAATTCTTTTTACTCATTTATTTTAAAATACCTCCTCATCGATTTCCTGATACTGATTTTCGATCTCATAAATATTTTATATTTTAGTCTAATCATCTACTTAAATCTATTTATTTGATGACCAGTAATCTCACTTATCTAATATTTCATTAAGTTTAAGACGGTAATACTTAAAATTATCCCAGGTCACATCTGCCGACACCGCATGGTCGACATGTGGTATATATCCTCCCTTTGAAGTAACTGAGACAACTCTATCTATTTCCCGGTCTATTGTCTCCCTGGAAGATCCAGCAAAAAGCGACCTCTTGTCAAACCCTCCCAGGAGTTTAAGTCCGGGATACAGCCGGCGGATCTCTACCAGGTCATTTACAGCTTCAATGGGAAACATCCCATTTACGCCAACTTCCATCCATAAAGGGATAAGTTCATCAATAAGTCCATCACAGTCTACTATTATATTTTTTATATTATACTGCTTAAGAAAATCTATAAATTCTATGTAAAATGGTGATAAAAATTCCCTGAACATCTCTCCGGATATAAAAGAGCCTGAACGGTAAGCCATGTCTTCCAGTATGATTATGCAATCAATTTCAATATCTTTAAGGATAAGGGACCAATACTCCTTTACATAATCCATATAGAACCTGTTTATACCTTTTATGAGGCCAGGATCATCGAATAGGCTGGTCATATATCCGACTTCCCCCATCAGGTGCCTGGCCAGAAAGGAAAATCCGAAGGGATTACCGCCCAGCCTGATCGGAAATTCCCTATGCTTTAAATATTGAACCATATTGTCCCAATTTTCAGGAAGCCTGGTTTGAGGATTATCATCATAATATTTTTTATAATCATTAAAATCTTTGGAATTTTTTATTGGGTAATCCAGGATCATAGGTATGCCTGCACATTCCTTGGATACTTTATTAGTGATCCCAAATTTATCTATATAGATCCTTTCTTTTGAATCTTCTTTTATAATTTTTAAACCAAGACGCGGACTGATATCAAAAGGAAACTTAGCCAGGTATGAATCAAGTTTAAAATACGGGAGCACATTCCTGTCTATAAGGCCGTCGTCTTCAGGGTGCAATGGTAATGTTCCTCTTACTAATTCACCATCTAAAACACTATCAGGTATATCTTGCAGTCTGGGAAGACCCTGGTCAAACCAGGTCCTGATGGTACCGGCCCAATACCCGAATTCTGCTTTCATATTAGGAGAGTTATCATCAAAGTTCATTACTGCATTAAATTTTTCCCTTGAATTCATTTGAAACTCCTTTCATTTTTCAAGAAATGGATTTTTTGACCGAACAAAATTATTTTAAGAAAAAGTCAGGATCATATATCTTATCAATTAAAACATCTTACTTTTAATAAATCCTGTTAGACATATAAATAATCCTGATAATCTTTTCTTATTATTTTTTTTAGGTCAAGCCAGTATGCAAATTCCTCAAGGTATTTTCCAATATGTCCCATAACCATGGGAAAATGATGTGGAAGTCCATTAGCGAGCATAGTATTTGCAAGATCCATAGATCTGATTGGTTCACCATATAATTTTAAATCATTTACCCAACCGCGGCTTCCATGGAAAGAAGGTTTGTCTTCATCAAAGAATTTACCGGTAAAATAATAGAAATGTCCTGATTCCTTGACAAGCCTGAATACAGTTACATCCCCTTTCTTAAATATCACATCTGTTATAGGGCCGCAATTCTTAACGCTTTCTGCATAATCTGCAAAATAGTGTTTTTCCAGGATCACGCCTCTATCATTTGCCATCTCGATCGGGGCAGAACCACAATGCCACAGCATAAGGGAATCATCAGTATCATCAAATCTGGAAAGATCCATTAAAGCGACTATGTCCCGGGTAATATATTTGAGTATCAACATTGAAACTGTAGAAAGTATATCTGCTTCACAACCTGCTACTATTCCTGCACTATTAAGCCTTGAGTTCACAAGACAACCCACCATCTCCATATTGGGCATGAGTTTTGGCCAGCATGAAAAAGCTACAGAATCATAATTTTCCTTCTGGCAAAGATTTTTAACAGCAAGATACATCCTCACTGAACTTTCTACTTTTTCCTCTGCTACACGGCTGATCTTACAGCTGGATTTAAGGAATTTCATATCAGCGCTCACTTCACTATCAGACACCTCTTTGCTGAGTTTGATTATATCCTCTATCTCATAGTCCCTAAAAACATCTACTTTTAGATTAGCAAAGATCTCTCTCTCATTTACCATATGATTGATATGGCCGTCTGCCAGTTTGCCTATTTGAGCCACCCTTGTATTTTTCAGGTTTTTTACTGCTCCAAGGGACTTCATTGTGATCTCAAAACGCTCTTTAAAATATTTTCCGTTAATATCTCCAAAGAACCATTTGAATTTCTTGGGTTCTCCCAAAAAATTGTGGACTGCCATGCTGCAATTTTGTTGAAGGCTTACCATGGAGGCAAGTGGCATGGGACCTGTGTCCCGGAGTTCCTCAATTGCCCACAGTCCCACAGGAGCCCTGACTTTCAATATCTCATAGACAAGGGTACCCAGGATATAAGAGGGGTGAAAGAGCAGTACAAAATCAACTTCATTTTTGTCCAGGTCATCCCTGACATTGCAGGCCTGTTCTACAGTGGTTACAATTTCCTTATAACTTATTATTTCAAAATTTAAACTTCTGGATAATTTTTCCAGTTCTTTTTCATAAGTAGAGAAAAGTTTTAATCTCTCATCTGAAAAACCCTCCATAAACCCTGCAACAAAACCCACTCTCAGTTTTTTCATTATGACCCTCCAGAAAAAATATTAATACTTTTTATTTATTATTAAGTTTTCTAAGCACTTCCTCCGTTATTTTATCTACCATGGAACTCTGGGACTTGTTATCAGTCTCTTTCTTTGGCTGGCTGCCATATGTAGTCTCTTTACCAAAAGCATCCCTGTATACAAATCCGGGATCACACATCTCTTTAGTCTTATCTATCGTCTCAAAGTCTGCCTTTGTAAATTGCTTGTGCACGGTAAAATCTGCCTTTGGATCATTACCGAACATGATCTGGCGGTTTATAAGTATCTTAGCGCAGTTATTTGCTACTTCTGTATAACAGAAAGCATCATTAAGGGTATCCCCTGCAGCAAAGGTACCATGGTATGGAAGACCGCAGATAAGAGGAGCACCCGGATCTTTTTTCCTCCTGTTATTAAAATTTTCCACTACTGCTTCTGCCTGCTCCCTTGAACCGGGAAGTACTTCAGCTACATTGGATATGGGCTCATTTCCAAGTATAGCTCTTGTACCCTCAGATATTGCTGGCAGATCCATATGAGCAGCTCCAAAAGACATTATTTGAATAGGGTGGGCATGGATCACTGCACCGACATCAGGAAAGTTCTGGAATATAAAATAATGAGTGGATGCTTCACGGGAGACAGCATCTGCTTCGCCTAATACAGGCATCATGCAGAGGTCCGTTACAACTATTGAGTCCTCATCCATTTCCCACTGATTATCATATCCTGTCCTCCTGGGGCTCACATATATCTTATCGCCATCCCT
>JAZFRP010000102.1:0-2506 GCA_036445715.1 Candidatus Humimicrobiaceae bacterium
ATTAAGTTGACTACAGGAAACATTAGCGTTAGATGTGGGAAGCATTTAATATTTACACCTTCGGGGATGGACTATAATGAATGTACTGAAAAGGATATGGTAGTACTTGATATGGAAGGCAAGATAGTAGAGGGATTCCGGGAACCTTCCAGGGAAAAGGATGGCTGCATTTATATGTTTAGAGAACTGAAGGAAGTGAATGCGATAATACATACACATCAGGTATATGCTTCAGCTGTTGGCCTAATATGCGATAAGCTGCCTGTGATATTCACCACTCAGGCAAGTGCATGTGGGGGAGAGATAAATGTTACACCTTATGCTCCTGCCGGTGCAATTGAAACGGGACAATATACTGTTGAAAACCTAAATGGAAAAAGAGCTGTTATTTTAAAACATCACGGTGTCAATGTAGTTGGCAAGGATTTAAACGAAGCACTGCATGCAGCCATTTACCTTGAGGAAGCTGCAGAAGCATACCTGGCGGTAAAAAATATCGCTGAGCCGCCTGTACTTGTTGATTGGCAAATAGAGAAAGCTCATGAAGTTTTTAAAGGATATCTAAAAAAATAGGATAAAATTTTTATAACACATTTTAGAAATCAATAAATTATTTATAAATTTGCATAAAGAATATATAGGAAAAAATAAATATGGATCTGGAATTAGCTAAAGAACTATATGAAAAAGTATATTTAATAAGGAAATTCGAAGAAAAAGTATATGATTTGATTTTAAAGGGAGTAGTACTTGGTTCAGTTCATCTATGTATAGGGGAAGAAGCTACTGCAGTCGGCACTATCACTGCACTTGAAAAGAGCGATTATATACTTCCAACCCATAGGGGGCACGGGATGCATATTGCAAAAGGCGCTGACCCTAATAGGTTATTAGCAGAATTAGCCGGTAAAATAACAGGATATTGTAAAGGGAATAGCGGTTCTGTACATGTTTTTGACAAAGAAAACAATAATATTGGAAGCCAGGGAATAATCGGAGGACAATTTCCAATATCTTTAGGAGCGGGTCTTGCGATAAAAAACAGGGGAGCAAATAGTTGTGTAGCAGTATTTTTTGGTGATGGTTCCTCTAACCAGGGATGGTTTTATGAAGCCCTGAATATTGCTTCATTATGGGATCTGCCTATTATTTTTGTGGGTGTCAATAATTTTTATGGAATGGGTACCCCATATGAAAATACGTCTAAAGCAATAATTACCGAAAAATCAAAAGTTTTTGGTATTTTAAGCGAGACTGTTGACGGTAATGACGTAGAATTAGTATATAAAAAGATGAAGAAAATAGCATCAATAGTAAAGAATGAAAAAAGACCGGCTTTACTTGAATGTGAAACATATAGATGGACGGGGCATTCTGCCTTTGATAAGAGAAAGTACAGGCCAGATGAAGAATTAGAAAAATGGAAAAAAAGAGATCCTGTAAAAATAGCGGAGAATAAATTATTAAAAAAAGGCCTATCAAAAGAGGGAATTAAAAAAATACAGAAAGATGTAGTAAAAAAAATAGACGAAGCGGAAAAATATACCCTGGAGAGCGAATATCCTGAGTTTTCAGACAGTATGCAGTTATAGGGAGGAATTTATGAAAAAAATTAATTATAGAGATGCCATTAAAGAAGCAATATTAGAGGAAATGAGGAAAGATCCCGAACTGATATTACTGGGTGAGGATATTGCAAAAGGATATGAAGGATGTTTTGGTGTCACGAAAGGAATTTGTGAGGAATTTGGAACCGATCGGATTCTTGACACTCCGATATCTGAAGCAAGCATTATTGGAGGAGCAATTGGAGCCTCAATGCTTGGAATGAAGACTATTGCAGAAATAATGTTTGAAGATTTTCTTACCGTATGTTTTGACGGACTAGTAAATCAAGCTGCAAAAATGAAGACTCTTTCAGGTGGTCAATATAACCTTAATATGGTTATCAGGACTCCGGGTGGATCCGGGGGATTCGGAGCACAACATTCTCAGTGCCTGGAATCAATATTCATGCATATCCCAGGCCTGTATATTGCGATCCCTTCCAATGCATATGATGCAAAGGGGTTATTAAAAACTGCGATCAATTATGGAGATCCAGTAATTTTCTTTGAACATCAGAAACTATATAAGTCGGAATCTGAAATACCCGAGGAAGAATACAGCATACCATTCGGAGAAGGTAAGATTGTAAAAGAGGGGGAAGACCTGACAATAGTATCTTTTTCAAATATGTTGAATGTCTCGATAAATGCAGTTGAGAAACTCGAAAAAAAACACGGTCTAAGTATAGAGGTAATAGATCCTAGAACACTGGTCCCGCTTGATATAGAATTAATCAGAGATTCTGTTAAAAAGACTTCCAAACTGGTAATAATTGAAGAAGGAGTATTAAGAGCAGGCGTAGGGTCAGAGATCTCATCAGAGATAACAGAAAGCTGCTTTGATTATCTTGATTTTCCAGTAAAACGAATAGCGTCAAAAAATTTCTTGATCCCAATTT
>JAZFRP010000103.1:0-2068 GCA_036445715.1 Candidatus Humimicrobiaceae bacterium
CCACAATCAAATGCATGGACTTCCATTCAAGAATGATCTGGACAAAGCCTTATATGCGGCAGATCCTATTTCCGGACTTATTGTAGCAGCGGCACTTATAAGGCCCGAAAAGAAACTTAATGCAGTAAATCCAAAATCAGTATTGAAGAGATTCGGGGAAAAAGCATTTGCAAGGGGAGCCAACAGGGAACAGATAATGGCATGTGAGGAATTGGGAATAAATCTTAAAGACTTTATAGATATAGCACTAAAATCCATGCAGGGGATCGATAAGGAACTCGGACTTTGAATAAAAGAATAATCATATCAAAATCGAAATATATGGCCGGGCTCCAATGCCTCAAATACCAGTGGTATCGCGAAAATGCAAGAGACGAGATCCCGCAACCAGATTTTTCCACAAGGTTTATGTTCAAGCAGGGTATGCTGGTGGGTGAGTATGCCAAGAAACTTTTTCCCGGCGGCATAGATCTCGGAAAAATCAGGAATATAGGGCAGCAGCTAGAAAAGACTTCTGAGATGCTCTCAGAGAGACGGCCTATATTTGAGGCATCTGTAAGTACTGGCAATGTCTACAGCAGGGTAGATATCTTAAAACCTGTATCGGGGAATAACTGGGATATAATTGAAGTAAAAAGCGCAACACAGCTAAAAGAAGAATATCTGCATGATATTGCCTTCCAAAAATATACATTCCTGCAGGCTGGGATAAAAATAAGTAGCTGTTACCTGGCATTTATAAATAATCAGTATGTTAAACATGGCGAGATCGATCCGGAAGAGTTTTTTAATATGCGCGATATAACAGTTGAGGTAGATGAAGTGATGTTATCCATTCCGGAAACAGTAGAAGAAATGCTCGAAACACTAAAGGAACCTGATCCTCCGGATATAAAAATAGGGCGGCAGTGCGACCATCCATATTCATGTGCGCTAAAAGGAAAATGCTGGGAATTTATGCCGGAAAATCATGTATTTAATCTTTACGGTAAAAAGGATAAAGCAGCAGATCTCTACAGTCAGGGGATCTTATCCATTGAAGAGATTCCCGAGGGCTATGATCTAAATTTAAAACAGCAGATCCAGAAAGATTGCGCCACTACAAAAAAGCCAAGAGTGGACAAAGGGCAGATATCTGCTTTTTTAGATAAGCTTAAAGATCCAATTTATTTCTTTGATTTTGAGACTTATTCAACTGCACTACCAATATATGAAGGTACGAAACCTTTCCATAGGATCCCATTCCAGTATTCCATACATGTATTGGATAATCTTTATGGCGAATCTGTCCATCATGATTTTTTAGCATCCGGCAATGGTGATCCAAGAAAGGAACTTCTTGAAAATCTAAAAAAACATCTGGGCGATAGCGGTACCATAATAGTATATTATGAATTCTTCGAAAAAGGAGTCTTAAATGAGCTTGCCGGGGATTTTCCGGAATATAAGGAATGGGTAGAATCGCTAATGCCCAGAATACTGGACCTCTACAGGCCATTTGGGGATTTTTATTATTATAATTCCATTCAGCAGGGAAGCGCCTCGGTAAAAAATGTGCTTCCTGCCATCACGAAATATAGCTATAAGAATATGGATATAGCAGACGGCCTGTCTGCAAGCGTATTTTTCCTATATGCCTGCGGTCATTACAAGATAGGGGAGAGCTGCCCCACGCCTGAAGAAGTAGAAAAGATCCGCAAAGACCTTATAACATACTGCAGGATGGATACCGGCGGGATGATCCATATACTCCGGGGGCTGAAGGAAGTGCTGGAGCATAGTTAATAATCTGTCAGAGAATTGGATTTAGACTCCATGGTTTCAGATATGATCTATGAGAAAAAGCCCGCGCACCTTTTTAAAATGTTTATCAAACGTAAAAAGTTTTGTCCCATGCTGTAGTGTAAGTGCAGCTATCCAAAGGTCATTAGTCGGGATAGGGTCCCCGGATCTTTTTAAGTCATCATATATTTTGGCATAGAATTCTGATGTCTCAGCATCTATATCATATACAACAACTCTTGGAGAATATAAAAACTGGTCAAGTTCCTCAAGGTTTTCTTTTTCC
>JAZFRP010000104.1:0-4670 GCA_036445715.1 Candidatus Humimicrobiaceae bacterium
GTTTTAGCGGACTAAAGACGGCACTTATTTACAGGACAATGAAGGACTGTGAACTACTTACTGAATCAAATGTTTGTGACCTTGTTGCAAGTTTTCAAAAGGCGATAGTTGATGTGCTTGTCCGGAAAACTGTTTCAGCGACAAAGGAAGCAGGAGTGGACAGAGTCCTGGTGAGCGGGGGAGTTGCAGCGAATAGCAGACTCAGGGAGGAACTGGTAAAAAAAGGAGAAGTAAATAATATCAGGGTATATATTCCATCCCTTTATTTATGCATGGATAATGCTGCTATGGTAGGATGCCTGGGATATTTTAAATACCTGAGGGGTTTAATAGATGACCTGGAGGTAGATGTTTCTTCGAAAAGTGATTTTTAAACCGGAGAAGTATTCCTGCAAAGAGGGCAGTTACCCGGAACGGGAACGGCTGCTGCTGTACAGTTTCATTTAAAGTGAAAAATTATTCTACTATATAGTATAAAATTTTTTTTATAAATCCCTTGATTTTTCTTATATCATATAATAAAATTCTAAAAGTTAGCAGTCGTATGGTAAGAGTGCTAATAAAAAATAGCGTATATATATAAATGTGTATCTTAAGGAGGTAATAATGGGATACAGACCACTTGGTGATAGGTTATTGGTTATGCCAAAACCTAGTGAAGAAACCACAAAATCAGGAATCGTACTTCCGGATTCCGCGCAGGAGAAACCCCAGGAAGGATCAGTTATTTCAACTGGACCAGGGGGAAAAGACGATAGCGGCAAAATTGTTGCAATGGAAGTAAAAAAAGGAGATGTTATTCTTTACTCAAAGTATTCAGGTACTGAAGTAAAGATCGAAGGAGAAGAACATCTGATTATCAAAGAGAGCGATGTATTGGCAATCGTTGAGTAAGTAAAACCTAGAGGAGGTTTGAAGTTATGGCAAAAGATCTAAAATATGATGAGGTTGCCAGAAGGGCTTTAGAGCGTGGCGTTAATATAATCGCTGATGCTGTAAAAGTTACTCTGGGACCAAAAGGTAGAAATGTAGTTTTAGAGAAAAAATATGGTGCCCCTACAATTACTAATGATGGAGTTACCATAGCTAGAGAGATCGAAGTAGAAGATGCGTTTGAAAACGCAGGCGTGCAGCTTTTAAAAGAAGTTGCTACAAAGACAAATGATGTAGCTGGTGACGGTACCACAACTGCAACTATTCTTGCACAGGCAATGGTTAAGGAAGGACTCCGTAATGTTGCTGCAGGTGCAAGTCCTTTGCAATTAAAGAAAGGTATTGAGACAGCGGTCGAAACAGTTGTATCTGAACTTGGGAAACTAAGTGAAGATATTTCAACTGATAAGAAAAAAATAGCAGAAGTAGCTTCTATATCTTCTGCAGATGAGAAGATCGGGCAGACTATAGCTGACGCTATGGACAAAGTCGGGAAAGACGGCGTTATAACTGTTGAAGAATCCAATAAATTTGGAATCGAGATAGAACTTGTTGAAGGTCTTCAGTTTGACAAAGGTTATCTTTCACCTTATATGGTAACTGATGCTGAAAGAATGGAAGCGGTCTTAAATGATCCTTATATTCTTATAGCAAACCAGAAGATATCCGCAGTCAGCGACCTGGTACCGGTACTGGAAAAAATACAGCAGTCTGGCAAACCCCTACTCATAATCGCCGAAGATGTTGAAGGCGAGGCACTTGCTACTATAGTAGTAAATAAGTTGAGAGGTACACTGAATACTGTTGCTGTTAAGGCTCCCGGATTTGGTGACAGGAGAAAATCAATGCTTGAAGATATTGCTATAGTTACTGATGGTAAAGTCATATCTGAAGAGATAGGTATTAAATTTGAAAACGTCACCCTGGATATGCTGGGTTCAGCACGACAGGTAAAGGTAGATAAGGAAAATACCACTGTTGTTGAAGGTAAGGGTAGCGTAGATTCTATCAAGGGAAGAATAAAGCAGATCAGGAATGAGATCGAGCAGAGTGATTCTGACTTTGATAAGGAAAAACTACAGGAGAGACTGGCAAAACTTTCCGGCGGCGTAGCCGTGATAAGAGTAGGCGCTGCTACTGAAGTAGAGCTAAAAGAGAAAAAGCATCGTATAGAAGATGCTCTTTCTGCTACTAAGGCTGCTGTTGAAGAGGGAATAGTCCCCGGCGGCGGAGTAGTTCTTGTAAATACTATCAGCAAGATAAAGCTTGATAAACTTGAAGGCGACATCAGAACAGGTGCAGCTATTGTAGCCA
This sequence comes from Candidatus Humimicrobiaceae bacterium, assembly GCA_036445715.1. Classification (GTDB taxonomy): domain Bacteria; phylum Actinomycetota; class Humimicrobiia; order Humimicrobiales; family Humimicrobiaceae; genus M55B120. Next base: position 2,248 of record JAZFRP010000104.1, read on the forward strand.
AGGCTCTTGAAGAACCTCTACGACAGATATCTGAAAATGCTGGCCTCGAAGGTTCAGTAGTCGTAGAAAAAGTTAAATCACTCAAGAAGGGTGAAGGCCTTGATGCTTACAGCGGAGAATATGTAAATATGATCGAAGCTGGGATCGTAGATCCTGCAAAGGTTACCAGAAGTGCGCTTCAGAATGCATCTTCTATAGCCGCGCTGCTTCTTACTACTGAAGTAGTAATCGCTGATAAGCCTGAAAAGGATAAAGGAATGCCTGCTATGCCTCCTGGAGGCGGAATGGGCGGAATGGGTGGAATGGGCGGAATGCCAGGTATGTAAAACATGCAATGGCGTAAATTGCTCGATCAACCGTTCTACTAGAGATAGAATACAAAATAAAGCCGGCTCATCTGGGCCGGCTTTATTTATTTTAAAATAGGTATAGACATACATACAAATAAATGATAGTATTCTATATTAACAGGGGAGGGTCAAATAAATTCTAAATTATAACAAACCCCAATAATATATTAATCTGTAGGACGCGATTATAAAAGATTAGTAAAAAATGGCAATATAGGTATAGACATATATACATATTAAAAAATATTAATATTTCAATATTTATTTCCAGAATTACAGATTTTATATTATTCATAAAGTTTTTATTGAGAATTCTTAAAGGAGGGATGTTCATGCAAAAAATAGATTTGTTTAAGTTTTTTATAATAAGAGTCTTAGCCTTATCGACTCAAACAAATCTTAAAACAATTTCATGGTAAAGCTAAAAAAAATATGAAAGGAAAAAAAATGAAAAAAGTAAAATTATCAATCATCGCAATTTTAGTGATTGCACTGGCTGTTACCGCAGGTTTATTTGCAGGCTGTAGTACAGCAGATCCTGAGGTAATAATCGAAACCGTAATTGAAACAGTTACAGAAACTGTAGAAGTAGCAGCGGCTGAAGAGGCTCCGATGGAGAAATTCACTGTTGGTTATAGTAATGGACTCATAACTCACAGCTGGAGGACACAGATGACAGCTGACGTTGTACAGGAATTTGGATATTATAAAGGCCTTGGTTGGGTTGATGAACTTCTTTTCCAACATGCCGGCTTTGATGTAGACCTCCAGAACCAGCAGATAAGAAACCTCATAAATGCAGGTGTAGATCTACTCCTTATAAATCCAAACTCAGCTTCAGCTCATGATCCGATCATAGAGGAAGCTGTAGACGCTGGAATACTTGTTATAATACCTGACCAATTAGTAACAAGTGAACTTGCTTACCAGATAATACCTGACCAGGATTTTTGGATGGGTACCCTTACAGAATATGTAATGGAAAGAATCGACTATGAGGGCGACATTGTATATATGAGTGGGTATGACGGTTCTCCTGCAAATACTGATAGGGATACTGGTCTTATGACTGTAATAGAACAATATCCTGATGTAAATCTCCTTGCAAAGGTCAATGGTAACTGGGATCCTTCAACAGCACAGCAGGTAATGGCTGATACACTTGCAGCTTTCCCAAAAATCGATGCCGTTGTAACACAGGACGGGATGAGTCTTGGAGTAGTTAAGGCTTTCATAGCGGCTAACAGACCCGTGCCAATCATGAATGGTGAAGGTATGATACCGTTTATGGATATATGGAAAGAACTAAGGGATAGTGAAGGCTATGAGGCTATGGCTATAGCAAACGGCCCTGGAACTACATCTAATACCGCTCTTGGTGTAGGTCTTAGGATGCTTAGAGGGGAAACCTTAAAAGACGGTTACTGGAATCAAGGCGGACGAGTCAGGTTTATTATACTTGAACCAGTATTTGATAATGACACTCTGGACGCAATCTATGATGAGCACGTAACACTGAGAGGTATTACAGAATATATCGATGCTTGGCCTTCACAGGAAGAGCTCGACTCATATTTTGAATAATACAGGAGTTTTCTAATTTACTTTAATCGGGTGGCATAGCTTTGTCTATGCCACCCATTATCAACCTAGATTTCTAAGGGTAATAAAATGAAATCATTTGAAGCTAAAAATATCAGGAAGAATTTTGGCGGAGTTCAGGCCCTAAAGAATGCCGATTTTAAGATGGAGGGCGCCCAGATATCAGGTCTTGTTGGTGCAAATGGTTCGGGTAAGACTACATTTGCACGTATCTGCGCAGGACTTGTAAGGGCAGATAATGCAGAGATATATATAGATGGTAAAGAAGTAATTATAAACAATCCACTTGATGCTAAAAACCACGGCATAGTGCTGGTGCATCAGAACTTAAGCCTAATACCAGACTTAAGCGTCTGGGAAAACATCAACCTTAGCCATGAAAAAAGGTCAAAAGGAGCATTCCTGGATAACAGGCAGGCAAAGGCCCTTGCAAAGAAAGTACTTCATGATCTTGGGCTTGAGGAAATACCC
>JAZFRP010000105.1:0-5453 GCA_036445715.1 Candidatus Humimicrobiaceae bacterium
ATAAAATAAAAATAATATAATCAATTCATTTAGTTATAGATATTTTTAATTAAATATGAGATAATACTATAAAATATATTTTATAAAGAAATAAAATATTAATTATAATATTATAAATATGAGGAGCAATGATATGGCATACGATGATGATATAAGAAAAATAGATACCAATGAATTGAGGGTCAACCTGACAAAATATCTTACTGAAAACCTGGGTGATACAATATTTATCACAAGATATAATAGATTGGTTGCTGAAATAAGAGTTTATACAGAGGAGACCAGGAGAAAGACTGAACTCAGGATAGCCAAAAAGATGCTGGAAGCTGCTGAAAGGGAAAGCAAGAAGTAATCCACAGGTCACACTCGATCAAATCTTAAAGGATAGCACAACATTTTTCTTCAAATGTATGTGCTATCTTATTTTCTACAGCAAACCTTATCGTCTCCTCAGCAGGAAATGCCATAGAGTCAATTCCGGCTTTTATTAATCCGATCTCCAAAAGGGACCTGCTGCGGCCCGATGGTTTAGCACATCCAAATGAGAGAAGGACATCCCCTGAAAGCTCCCTGGCATATTCTACCAGTCTTATGATCTCATCATGAGGGACTTTAGAAGAAATAAAATCTGCGGTCCTTGAAGCTTTTTTAAGTACAACAAAGACAAGTGAATCCACTCCAAGGGCCAGGGCATCTTTTACGGTCCTGAACTCATCTGAGAGTTTTCCATCCTCAAGACCGATTATTATATGGGGCGATACCTTCAGTCCATGACCTTTTAGTAATTTTATTGTATCAAGATAGTCTCTATATGTACGGTCCTTGAGATTATAGACTTCCCTTATAGCTTTTTGGCTTCCGATAAGGTTCACAAGGACGGCATCGACACCTGAGTTTTTAAGTGAAGCTGCTTCATCTTCATTTAAAAATCCTGTATGTATATAAATAGTAAGGAATGGATATTTTGATTTAAGTTCCTTTACTCCGGGAAGGATATTATTTACCGGAAGCTTTCCATCTGAGTCAAATCCCCCGCTTATCAGCATACCTTTAAGGGATCCATTGCCGGTGTTTTTTGAGTTGTCTCCGGTTCTCTTTAAATATTTTTCTACCAGTTCCACAAGTTTTTTACTGTCACCGGCTGCAGACATGTCTTTTAGGAGTTCTTTGCGGCAGTGCCGGCACATCAGGTCACATTCCCGGCCGGTAATACTTATATTAAGGAAGCTATCGGGAGAATTGACATAATAATCATTTATATAGACTTTACCACCGGGTACAGCAAATGTGAGGACCCGTTCATTTCCCTTATCTTTATTTTCTTTTTTCTTTTTATTATTTAAATGTATATTTCTACTCATTATTGTACTTTTGCAGGAAGCAGGCTTTCAAGCTGCTTTTTTATAGTCTCCCTGTCCTTGCCGTCAGGGATAAATGGATAATTCCTGAAATCCTCCGAAGGTCTTTCATTTGCCAGGGGCCTGTTACAGGCCGCATATCTGTCATCTTCACCCGGGCAGCCCGAAGTCATGAAAGCAAACCCTTCTTCAATAAGATCATCAATATCATAATCAAAACCTGTTATAGAATTATTATCATCATACTTAATAATACCGGGACTCATGCCCTTATGATTTATAAGATAGGCAGCAATCTGTATTTTCCTGTATTTTAGGAGTTCCGGTGTCGGATGGTCCTGGAGCACGCTTCCTCCCTCGGGATAGAATGAGAACAGATGTGTCTTTGCTCCGAGAATATATGCCCTGTATATAGTATCAATCATCTCCCTGTCTGTTTCTCCCAACCCGGCAATAAGGTGAATACCTGTCTTATACTTTTCAAAGACTTCTGTCGACCACTGCAGGACTTTCCAGTATTTGTCCCATTCATGAGGACCCTCTACACCGCTCCCGCGGTATTTTTCAAAGAGCCCTGGAGTTGCCGCATCGAGTGCAATACCTATCATATCTGCTCCGGCGTCTTTAAGTTTATGAAATACTTCCTTTTTATTTATTATGGTCGGTGATATAAGAAGACTCACCGGCAGGTCTATCTTATTTTTTATTTTCTCCGTGATAGAAATAGTATCTTTTACTGCATCCCTGTGAGTGATCATGGATATGCATATTCTCTGGAATGAGTTAGGGTGGGTAAGTGTCCTCTCAAGTATGTCATCCAGCTTATACACCGGCCATTTGACCCTTATGAATGTCTTCTTTCCATCGGCAGCCGGACGGATATTTGAAATACCGCAATAGGCACACTTTCCTATACAGGGTTTATCATAGATGAGGAGAAGGTTTAATCCTGTAAGCTTTACCCTGTCCTTAAACCTGCCTTTTTCCATACCCAGGGATAGAGCCGCTGCAAGGCTTGTTTGAACATATTCCGGACTATTCATCACTGGACCTTTCATGTGGTCAGATACTTTTAAATCGAGCTTTGTATTTTGACATCGTAAATACTATACCCCCTTTAAAAAACTTGCAATATAATCCCTAAATCTTTATCATTTATTGGACTATGATCGGGACAGGATGTTAATATCTTCGGGAAATATCCCTGGAAACCTTAAATGTGATTATTTTAAATCAAACTGGAAATAAAAAATGGGAGAGGATCAGTATGGAGGAGTATGGGAACGCAAAAGAAAAATACAAAAAAATAGGAATTGATACTGAAAGTGCCCTGGACCTTCTGGGGAGCATACCTGTCTCAATACATTGCTGGCAGCTTGATGACTGCGGAGGTTTTGAGACAAGTGATGCTGTATTGTCAGGAGGGGGGATACTTTCTACAGGGTGCTATCCCGGGAAGGCAAGTAACCTCAAAGAATTTATGGATGACCTGGAGAAGGTGCTTTCACTTATACCCGGCAAGAAAAAGGTCAATATTCATGCCATATACGGGGATTTTAAGGGCAAGAAAGTCGGAAGAGCCGAGATAGGACCGGAGCATTTTGAACCCTGGGTCAAATGGGCCAGGAAAAATGAAGTCGGCCTGGATTTTAATCCATCGCTTTTTTCACACCCACTTGCAGAAAGCGGATATACTCTCGCAAACCAGGCAAAGGAGATCAGGAATTTCTGGATAGACCATGTTAAAAGGTCAAGGGAGATCTCGGATTATATCGGTAAGGAATTGGGTATTACCTGTATAAACAATATATGGATACCTGACGGATCCAAGGACAATACTGTCACCAGGCTTGAGCACAGGCTATTGCTAAAAGATGCCCTTGATGAGATATTCGAGCTGGATTATCCGGAAGAAAATATGATGGATGCTGTTGAAAGCAAATTATTCGGGATAGGCCTCGAATCCTATACTGTTGGTTCTAATGAGTTCTACTTTAGTTATGCAGTTCAAAAAGGAAAACTTATAACTCTTGATACTGGACATTTCCATCCGGCAGAGCTTGTATCCGATAAGATTTCTGCGGCCCTGCCATTTGTAAAAGGTATTTTGCTCCATCTGAGCAGGGGTGTCAGGTGGGACAGCGACCATGTAACGACCCTTTCAGAGGAGATAGTGGCGATAATGCAGGAAATAGTCAGGGCTGGAGCCCTCGACCGGGTATATATAGGTACAGATTATTTTGACGGGTCAATAAACAGGGTAGGCGCCCTGGCTCTTGGGGCAAGGACCGTTATCAAGGCACTTCTTTTTGCCCTTCTTGAGCCGACAGCCATACTCAGGGAATATGAGATAAGTGAGAATTTCTTCGCGAGGCTTGCACTTCTTGAAGACTTAAAAATATTACCGGTTGGCGCGGTATGGGAAAAGTTCTGCAATGATCATGATGTTCCGGGAGATTTTAAATGGACAGATGATGTCCTGGAGTATGAACGGGATGTTTTAAATAAGAGATGAATAAGAGATGAAGACAGTTTTCAGGGTGATCGATACCGGCAGCTTAAATGCCGCAGAAAATATGGCACTTGATGAGGCCATGCTGGAGGCAAGGGCGGAAGGCCTTATACCTGATACTATAAGATTTTTAAGTTTTCGACCCCATGCAGCGCTTGTGGGCCAGTTCCAGACAGTGGAAAAAGAAATAAGAGGGGATTATTGCCGTGAAAAAGGAATAGATATCAACCGGCGCATTACCGGAGGAGGAGCCCTTTACTGGAACTGCAGCGATATAGGATGGGAGATATTTTCTGCCAGGGAAGGACAGTTCGGTGTATCCAGAGTAGAGGATTACTACAGGATCTTCTGCAGTGCAGTTGCAAGGGGACTTAATAATTTTGGAGTCAATGCTTCTTTCAGGCCGAGAAATGATATAGAAGTCGGGGGAAGGAAGATCTCTGGTTCCGGTGGGACATCTTCAGGCGATGCATTCCTTTTCCAGGGTACACTGCTTGTCGATCTTGATATCGAATCCATGCTCCGGTGCCTGAAGGTGCCGGTTGAAAAACTCAGCTACAGCGAGATCGATTCATTGAAGGACAGGATAACCTGGCTCTCAAGAGAGGCCGGATACCTGCCGTCGAGGGAAGAGATAATAAGCGGATTGCTCAAAGGTTTTACCGATACGCTGGGTATCGGGATATACAATGGTGAACTTACCAAAAAGGAAAAGGACCTTGCCTCATCGAAGCTTAAATATTTTAGCAGCAGGAAGCATGTCTATAAAATAAAAGACAGGAAAAGCCAGTACTACCTAAAATCCATTACAAAATCACATAAAAATGTAATAAAGTGTTCTGCCAATATAGATATAAAAAGGAGAATGCTCAAGAACCTGTATTTTACAGGCGATTTCTTTGTCTATCCCAAAAGGGCCATTTTTGACCTGGAATCCAGGCTGAAAAATATCTCAATAAAGGACGGATGTGCAGAAAGGACCATAACTGATTTCTTCAAGGAATATCCCGAACCAATATCCGGTGTCACTCCCGAAGAACTTATAGAGGTCCTGGAAAGCTGCATTGCAAAAACGGACCTGAAAAAATACGGTATTCCTTTTAAATATCTTAATGATATATACCTTGTCCACAGTGATTTTTCTGATAAAAACAAAATAGACTTCCTACTTCTTCCATATTGCGCAAAGCTTCCTGAATGCGAGTTCCGGTACGGGCAGGGATGCAGTTTTTGCGGCAAATGCAGCATAGGCGATGCCATAAAGCTTTCAGAAAAATATGGTATAGAGCATATGACTATAGTCAATTACGAACATCTTCATGAAACTCTTCTGGACCTTAAGAAAAAGGGGATGAAATATTATGCGGGATTCTGCTGTGAGGCATTCTATAATAAGCATAAGCAGGACTTTGAAAAGGTGGACCTTCCGGGAGTATTATTAAACATAGACAACACTACCTGCTATGATCTCGGGAAGGAAGAGGAAGCCTATGTGGGAAAGTTTGAGGGATTTACAAATATCAAACTTGACCTGGCCGAAAAGATATTCAAGCTTATGACCTGACCTTATCATCATATATATT
>JAZFRP010000106.1:0-2248 GCA_036445715.1 Candidatus Humimicrobiaceae bacterium
GCAGCCCAGAATCCTCTTCAATATCTGGAATAATATTAAATCATATATAGAAAATTATTGGTGATAGAATGAAAAAGATAATAATACAGGTAGTTGTATCTATTGTAGTAATAATCTTTGTCTTTACTGCGGGACTATGGGCGGGTTTTAGTTTTAATTCCATAAAAAAGTATTTATTGAGTTCTAGTAGCATCAGCAGTGACACCCAAAGCACGCAGGAAGAGAAACCAGGCCTGATCGAAGGGATCACAGAGACCATTAGAAACCGTTTCAACCTTACACCTTTCGAAGAAGCATTTGACTATATTAGTAATGATTCCCTTACGGCTTTCCAGGAACAGGAACTTCTGCAGGCTGCAATAGAAGGCATGCTTACTCTTCTTGACGACAGGCATTCTGACTATTTCACTGTAGATGAGTATGAAAAAATAATAGAATCATATAGCGGTACGATGAGTGGGATAGGCATAATAGTCACACAGGACGATGAAGGCAGGGTAATAGTAGTAAAGCCACTTCCCGACACGCCTGCAGGAAGTGCCGGAATAAAGGAGGGGGACCACATAATAGCTGTAAACGGTCAGGATATATCGGAGATGGTCCTTGAAAATATAGTAACACTTATTAAGGGTAAAGAAGGTACAAGTGTCGACATCACATTTTACCGTCCTGATGAAGACAGGACATTCGAAGTCACTCTGGTAAGGGCACGTTTCTATATACCAAACCTTTTTGCAGAAATATTAGAAGACAATATAGCCTATATTCAGTATGTCGGGTTTCAGGACGGGGGAGCGGAGTTCCTGGAATCGGAGATAGAAAGACTTATCCTCGAGGGGGCAGAATCAATTATATTTGACCTGAGGAACAATCTGGGAGGCACTCTTGATGATGCAGTAGCAGTTTGTGACCTATTTATGGACAGTGGTGCAATTGTTACTGTAAGGGGAAGAACTGATAATGAAGAAAGGGTGGATGAGTATTTTGCAGAAAAGGGAAAATATGCTGAAATACCACTGATAGTCCTTATAAATGGTTTTTCAGCAAGCGCCTCGGAACTTGTTGCCGGAGCCCTGAGGGACAATGATAGGGCATCCCTGGTAGGAGAGACAAGTTTTGGAAAAGGCACAGTGCAGGTGATACATGAATTATCCGATGGATCAGGACTTAAGTTTACTACTGCAAAATATTTTCTCCCTTCCGGAGTCTCAATAGAAGGTGTAGGGGTCCTTCCTGATATTGAAATTATATTAACAGCCGATGACACAGAAGACCTCCAGCTGAATAAAGCTATTGAAGAAATAAAAAAGATGATCGACGGACAATGAAGATAGTACTGGACAGAATAAATTGAGCAAACCTAAAAAAAAGAAAAAACAAGGTCCGGATGGAAGCAGGCTTGTTGCCCAGAACAAGAAAGCAAGATGGAACTTTTCAATCCTCGACAGTTTTGAAGCCGGTATTGTGCTCTGGGGAACTGAAGTCAAATCTGTAAGGGATCATAAGGTCAATCTAAAGGATAGCTTTGCCCGAATAAGAAATACTGAGCTTTATGCCTACAATATACATATTTCTCCATATGCCAATAGCAGGATCGAGGACCTTGACCCGAGAAGACCGAGAAAGCTTCTAATGCACCGCAAACAGATAGACCGTCTCAAGGGAAAACTCACAGACAAGAGCCTCACCCTCGTACCGCTTAAGATGTATTTTTCAAGGAATGTGGTAAAAGTCGAGATAGCACTTGCAAAAGGTAAGAATAAAGGTGATAAACGCCGGGATATCATCGACAGGGAACATGATCTTGAAATGAAAAAGGCTTTGAAAAATAGTCGGATCTAGTATAATATATGTCTGCCTCGAAGAATGCAAACCCTTTTTGGGGGCGACCTGGTTTCGACGGGGATAGATTGAGCCTGAATGGCAAGCCGAGTATCAGAACTCGTAAATAACTGAAACATAAACATAAACGCTGACAATAGCGAATATGCTCTAGCAGCCTAGTTTAGGCTGTTACGTCTACGGAAGTCTTCCTGCGGTTTCCAGTGGGCGACGATTAGCAGGATACTCTGTATAAAGGGTCTGCTATTATACAGGGGAAACTTTTGCGGACTGGCCAATACGGACCTTGTCTATAGGGGACGTAAAGGCGAGATTTAAATTATAGACTAAGCTTGTAGAAGTTTTGGTGGCAATATCTTCGGACGCGGGTTCGATTCCCGCCGCCTCCACCATGAAGCTAATGGTG
>JAZFRP010000107.1:0-2179 GCA_036445715.1 Candidatus Humimicrobiaceae bacterium
CTAATGTTATGGGAAATATTGAACTTCCACTGATCTACTCGAAAAAGAATCCAAAGAAATCCAGGAAAAAACTGGTAAGCGATGTAATAGAATCAATAGGTCTTACTGAATGGATAAGACACCGCCCCAATGAGCTTTCCGGGGGTCAGCGACAGAGAGTGGCAATAGGCAGGGCCCTTGTAAATGATCCGGCTGTGATACTGGCTGATGAACCTACGGGAAACCTGGATTCAAGGACAGGGGAAGAGATCCTGACCATCTTTCAGGACTTGAACAAACAGGGAAAGACAATTCTTTTCGTAACCCATGAGCTTGAACTGGCAAAGCATGCCCAAAAAATAATTTATCTGAGAGATGGGATGGTCATCAATGAAGAAAAAATAGAGGATCCTATCGATGCCAGGGAGATGCTCAAAAACATGCCTAAACTGGAAGACAAAATATATGACCTGGAAGAGAGTAATTCAAGATGAAAAGAATATATGAGAATATAAAGATCGCATTTAAGTCCCTGGGATCAAACAGGCTAAGGACTTTCCTGACTATGCTCGGGATCATAATCGGGGTAGGCGCAGTTGTTGCGGTAATGGGCGTTGGCGCCGGTGCTGAAGCATCCATTATTGGGGATATCCAGGAGATAGGAGCAAATGTCCTTACTATATATCCCGGAGAGGAAGGAATTGGCAGCAAGGGGATGAGGAGCCGGTTTGGAGGCGATGAAGCAGAAGAAGAAATAGTGAAGGGAGATCTCTATCTTGAAGATGTCTATGCACTGAAAAGGGAAGCCACGCTCTTAAATGAAGTAGTACCTGTCTATTATAGTGGGGGTACAATATCTTATCTAAGCTGGAGCGGGGATACAAGGATTGTCGGTACAACAGAAGATTTTCTGGAAGTACAGGGTTATGAGTTAGGTAGGGGAAGTTTTATAACCGAAAGTGATGTGGCAAATATGCTGAATGCAGTTGTTCTGGGGGATGGAATAGTAGAAGATTATTTCGGTAAAATAAATCCCATAGGTGAGACGATCAAGATAAGCGGCAAAAATTTTATTGTTATTGGTACTGTTGAACCCCTGGGCTCTTCTTTTGGAAAGGATGACCCTGGTGATGTTGTATATATTCCAATAACTACGGCCCAGAACAAACTCTATGGTGTTGATACCATTAACAATATTATAGCTAAAGCTGAGAGTGAAGAGCTTGTAGATGAAGCCACCGAAGAAGTAAAGGAGATACTCAGGGTCCAGCACAGTATTTTACCCGGCAAAGGCAATGATTTCCTTGTAACAGGAAATATCCAGATACTGGAGATGGCAAGTGAGATATCCACTACACTTACAGTTGTTTTGGGTGGAATAGCTGCAATATCGCTTCTCGTAGGAGGCATCGGCATAATGAATATAATGTTTGTGTCTGTAACAGAAAGGACCAAAGAGATAGGTATCAGGAAAGCAGTTGGAGCTAAAAATAGGGATATCATGGTACAATTCCTGACTGAAGGCATAGTGCTTAGTCTCCTGGGAGGAGTCCTTGGTATAGGATTTGCCTATCTTTTGACATGGGCAATAGGAAGTTTGATCAGTTCAATAATAACTGCAACTCCAATAATACTGGCTCTTTCGGTCTCATCTGCCATAGGACTGATATTTGGGATCTTTCCTGCTATGAGGGCGGCAAGACTGCATCCAATAGATTCATTGAGATATGAATGATTTTAGTCTTTCAAGGCCCGGATCAGATAAATTGAAATAAGCAGTATTAATTATTTTATAAATTATTTACATGACTATAGAATAGGGATAATAAAAAAGATAAAAAGTGAGATCGAGCTATAGATGAAATTACTTATCATAGAAGATGAAAAGCAGGTTGCTGATAATCTTAAAGAAGGATTGGAGCAGCATAATTACACAGTGGATATAGCATATAATGGCAAGGAAGGCCAACAACTTGCTCTGGAATATGAGTATGACATTATGATCCTTGACCTGATGCTGCCCGATATTGATGGAGAGGATCTCTGCAGAAAGCTAAGGGATGAAGGAAATAAAAGTTTTATCATTATGCTGACTGCAAAAAAGCAGCTGGATAATATAATCACCGGGCTTGATTGCGGGGCAGACGATTTCCTCACCAAGCCTTTTGAATTTTCAGAGCTTCTGGCGAGGATGAGGGCA
>JAZFRP010000108.1:0-7639 GCA_036445715.1 Candidatus Humimicrobiaceae bacterium
AATGTTCAATGACATAATAAAGTCAATATTTACGTAGAGTATATATTATATTATAATTAGTATATACAAAATATAAGAATATATATACTATTTGATTATTCATGGATTGGATAAATATTATGAAAGCGTCAATATTATCAGAAAAAGGGTGGGTAGTGATTCCAGGATCGATCAGGAAACGATATGGATTAAAAAAAGGGGACCAGGTCAATATTATTGATTATGGCAATATTATTTCGATAGTCCCATTGTCCACTGATCCCATTAAGGAATCCGCCGGCTTGCTTAAGGGAGGACCTTCCCTTACCGGGGACCTTATTGAACAGAGAAAAAGAGATAGAGAACTTGAAAAATAATACTGATAAGAAAAAAAGCTATGTTCTTGATAGTTATGCACTACTTGCTTATTTTGCTGATGAGAGAGGAAGAAGGCCTGTTGAAAAATTGCTCACAGAAGGATTAAATGATGAGATTATTATAAAAATGACAGTTATAAATCTTGGTGAAGTAATATATATTATTGAAAGGAAAAGAGGTCTCCCGGATGCGCAGCTTACTTTATCCAGGATCAAAGAATTACCCATCAAACTGATAGATATTGATGAAGACCTTGCATTGGCCGCAGGCCACATCAAAGCAGAGCATTCAATAGCATATGCGGACTGTTTTGCAGCTGCATTATCCAAACTGCAAAAAGCAGTACTGGTTACCGGGGACCCCGAGTTTAAAAAATTGGAAAAAGAGATAGAAATATTCTGGTTGTGACCTGTTTTCTGCCCTGATAGGTTTTAATATATAAATCCTATGATAAGTTGATAAATCTTATCCCCCTGACACTAATAATAAGGAACTTCAATACTACAACTTCTTGCAATTGGACACATATACAAAATATTGACACTATACCGCATATTGATATAATACATGCCAGTTTTTGAAATAATTGATTGATAAAAATGATAAATAATATAATCGACCAAATAAAAGAATCCGAGAAAAAAGCTAAAGAAATTATAGCTTCTTCAAAAAAGGAATCATCATCAATAATCGAGAAAGCATATCAGCAGGCAAATAAGAAAATTAAGGATGCTGAGATCAAGGCAAAGAAGTTATCCCTTGAGGCTGAAACCCAGGCTGTAGACGACTCAAAAGTAGAGAAAGTAAGGCTTGAAGAGCAATATTCTGAGAAGAAAGAAAAACTCCTGAAAGCATTCTCTGCCAGGGAGGAAAAAGCAGTCACAATGCTTGTCAATAAGGCTCTGGACCAATAATGGCTGTTGCGAAATTATCCAAACTATTTATAGCTTCACACAGGACAGAGACTGAGGCATTCCTGAAAAAGCTTCAGAGGATTTCTGTGGCAGAAGTAAAACCATATGCTGAAAAGATAGAATCAAGCACACTCCCTATAGATGCAAGCCGGGAAAATAATACCAAAGTAAAAAAAGCCCTGAATATCCTGGATGGCTACAAGGGCATGGAACTAAAAAAAATTGCTTCTAAAGCCGGAAAACTCATAATCAAGAGGAGTGAATATGAGAAAATAGTACAGGATACTAAACTTGAAGAGATAGCAGATGAAATAATGGACCTGGATGTGGAGATCAAATCACTTGATCTGAGGATATCAGAGACTGAACCAAAAATAAATCAACTGGAAATATGGGATAATTTTAAGGGAAACATTAAAGACCTGGGATCCACTAATGTCTATACATTAAAACTCGGGATAATAAAAAGCGGACGAACTGATTTCGGATTGATACTTGAAGAGATGGATAAAAATCACATATCCTGTCAGTCTATTTCTGAAGAAGGCAATATAAAGTATGTGATTTTGGCCTATCATAATGATTATAGGGAAGAAGCAGAGGATTATATCTCAACACTTTCTTTTGATGAAGCAGAACTTGCAGGATATAGTGGGACCATTGATGAAAACATCGAAAGTCTTAATAAAAATATAGACTACTTCAAAAGCAGAAAACAAAAAATATTTGACCAGATAGAAGGACTCACTGAAAAATACGAGATGTCCCTGACTGTATACCTGGACTATCTGGACAATAATTTGGAAGTAGAGGAAGCAATATTATCCGGTTTTTCTACTGATTCTGTATCATTTTATACCGCATGGACAAGGGAAAGGGACAAGGAAAAAGTCCTTGCCGCTGCTGACAGCTTCAAATTTATCAGGGTCGAGGAAATAGAACCTGATGAGGGGGAAAGTATCCCGGTCGCACTGGAGAACAAGCCTTTTTTCAGGCCTTTTGAGATAATAGTAAATCTCTATGGCGTACCAAGGTATTTTGAGATAGACCCGACTCCTTTCGTATCAATATTTTTTGCTATATTTTTCGGCCTGTGCCTGACAGATGCTGGTTATGGTATCATCCTCGGCATACTCACACTTGTATTTGCATTCAGGATGAGGGCCGCAAAGCAGTTTTTGATGCTTATCTTTATAGGTTCAATGTTTACAATAATAGCTGGTGCACTATTTAATGGCTGGTTTGGCGACCTTCCTGCCTATCTTGGATTCGGCGACATTTCACTTAAGATCGCGATCTTAGGTGATCCGGTAAATTCGGATTCAGGATCCATGAATTTTTTCAGGCTCGCACTGGCCCTGGGAGTAGTACATGTCGTATTCGGTCTTTTCATAAAGTTTTTCGACAGTTTAAGGAGAAAAGATTGGGGGGGAGCATTTTTTGATGGGTTACCATGGATAATGGTAATAGTGCCTATTGTTATTTTGCTTCTCTCTACAGAATTTGCAGTCAGCATGCAGCTTGTATCTGCCCCGCTTTTTCCATCAAGCATATCCAGGATACTTATCTGGCCTATAATAGTAGGGGCCCTTGTAATAATCTTTTTCGCTGCAAGACAGGAAAAGAGCTGGGGATTCAGGATTTTTATGGGATTTCTAAACCTTACCATTGTAAATGGGCTTACATCATTTCTTGGAGATTTTCTTTCATACATAAGGTTGATGGCGCTTGGACTGGTAACAGCCGGCATAGGAGTGGCAATAAACAAGATCGCTTTTCAATTCCTTTCGATACCGGTTGCAGGTATCGCCCTGCTCGTGATTGTCCTTGTATTTGGACACCTTTTTAATATAGGTATTAATATACTGGGAGCATTTGTACACACCCTGAGACTCCAGTATGTTGAGTTCTTCCCCAAATTTTATGCTGGAGGGGGAATACCTTTCAAGGCTTTAAGTGATGAACATAAATATATAACAATAGTGGATTAAGTAATAGGAGGAAAGATGTCAGATTTATCATTAGGTGTGATCATAGCGTCATTCGGAGCGGGCCTGGCAGTTATAATGGCAGGGACCGGCTCTATTATTGGAATTGGTTTTCCCGGAAGGGCAGCTGCAGGAGTATTATCAGAAGATCCTTCAAAGTTCGGGAGCCTGTTCCTTCTTGTGGTATTACCAGGTACACAGGGGTTCTATGGTTTTGTTGCGGCATTCCTGATCATAGGTAATATTGCAAAGGTGACTACTACGGCTCAGGGCGTTCAGCTCCTGCTGGCGGCACTCCCTATCGCGATCACAGGATTGCTATCAGCCATATACCAGGGCAAAGTATGTGCCGCAGGTGTAAATCTTGTAGCCAAAAGGGCAAAAGAAGCAATGAAGGGTGTAATATTTGCTGCTATGATCGAGACTTATGCTGTACTCGGCCTGCTTATAACATTCTTCCTAAATAATTCAGTACAATTTTCATAGGTGGTGAATATGACTGAAATGGATAATGTGTCAAAAAAAGTGCTTGATGATGCGCAAAATATCCGGAAGAAAAACCTGAAAGAAGCTGAAGAAAAAGCTGCCCAAATACTTGCAGAAGCCAAAATGAAGATAAAAGATACCTTAAAAAAAGGTAAAGAGGAAGCAAAGGAACATTATACAAGGACCTATGATCTGGAAGTATTCAGGACCAGGTCAGGTCTCGAACAGAAGGTGCTTCTTGAAAAAATAAGACTTGTAGACAGCATCATTTCCAAATCGAAGAAGAGGCTCTCAGGTCTTGACAGGGATCAATGGGAGAAATTTATTGCAAAGAGTATAGTGGCTCTCGGTATAAGGGAAGGGACATATACCATAGGTTCAAATGAGAAAATACTGGATAGCGAGCTTATTGAGTATATATCAGACCTTAAACCTCATGGCAGTGGAGAAGGACTCCGGGACGGCCTTAAGGTGTTTGGTGTAAAAGCAGAATATGACCTGACACCTGAAAAGTACCTGGATATGGATATTGAGGATCTGAAAATGGGAATAGCTTCATACCTTTTCGACAAGGAGAAGTAAATGGATTATGACCTGTATGAAATAGAAGATGACAGCTATTATCTGTTTACCTGCGCGGAACTGAAGGCAAGGGAATATGAGTTTGTGGAGAAGGTCAGGTTTGATAGGATGCTGGAATCAGAAGATGTGGACAGCTTCCTGAAGGTCCTGGGTGAGACAATCTATTCGCCATTTATTCCGGATATAAGTTCAAGGTCCAGTTTTGAAAATGTAATGACAGATAACTACAGGATCATCCTGGAGTACCTTGAAGAGAGATTAAGGGATGAGCACAAAATGCTTTCGCATATACTTTTTTTTGAGGAGATCCTCCACAATATGAAAGTTATACTCAAATCAGTGATCCTTGAAAAGGATCTTAGCAGTCTTTTCATACCTGTAGTATACGACTGGGAGCAGCTGACCCGGGTCTACAGGTCTGATGATGAAGTAGATATAGATATGTTTACCGGCAATCTTTTTTCGTATTTGAAAGATGCGCTTGAAAAACCTGGAGAAAAAGATTACAGGAAATTGGAGCTTGAATTTGAAAAGTTTTATTCAGGAGCCGTAGCAGGGATAGCAGCAAGTCTTAAAAGGAAAGTGATATCAGAGTATATAAGCCAGAAGATAGACCTGATAAATATAGAAAATGTTTACAGGTGGAAACAAATGGGAGAAAAAAAGGGTTTTGACAGTATTCTCCACAATGGGGGGAATATCAAACTTGATGTACTGAAAAGCTTTGAGACTGAGACTATAGACTTTACGGTCAGGGAACTCGAGAGGACAGAATATGGAGATGTTGTGATAAGGGGAGTCCACAATTTGACGTCTGACCAGAGTTTTTCTTCTTTTGAAAGAAACAGTGACCTTTATTTTCTTGATTATTTTGATAATTTTAAATACAGCGTCTCGAATCTTGAGAAGATATTCCAGTTCTTTTTGAAAAAGAAAGTGGAGATGGGAAGTATTAATATACTATTTACCGGCATTCTGTATAATGTCGAAAGATCAAAAATAAAATGTAAGATCGACTGAGTATGGAAATTAATAAGACAGCAACAGAAACAAAAATCGCCGCATTTGGTGAAAGCGATATAATGCTTATCTTTAAGGCTATCGGGGCAGATGTTTTTGATGTATCTGATTCCACTTCTACCAATGCTGCAGAAGCAAGATTTAAGCAGCTTGTGTCAGAAGGATACGGGATCATATTTATGACAGAAACAATTGCTGCAAGACTTGATGCTATGATCAAATATTATTCAAATCGTGTAGTACCTTCAATAGTCGTGATACCAGGTCCGGGCAAAAGAAATAATTATGCGCTAAATCAGCTCAGGACAGCGATCATAAAGGCTGTCGGGGCAGATGTGATGGCAGAAAAAGAAGAAGAGGAACAAAGCAATAGAGAGGAACAGGAGTAATTGATGGCAAAGATTGGAAAGATCATTAAGGTTGCCGGTCCACTGGTGGTGGCAGAGAATATGTCCGGTGCAAGGATGTTTGATATAGTGCATGTTTCTGATAAAAAATTAATGGGGGAGATCATCGAATTCAGGGGAGACCTTGCATCAATACAGGTCTATGAAGAGACCGGGGGTATTGGTGTAGGTGAACCTGTCTACCCGGTAGGTGAACCGCTCACAGTGGAACTTGGTCCCGGTGTCATTGAATCAATTTATGATGGTATACAGAGACCGCTTGATAAGCTATATGAAAATTCAGGCGACTTCATCGCAAGAGGAGTCACAACAGTGGCTCTTGACCGTAAAAAGAAATGGAAGTTTAATCCTACGGCAAAAGCAGGAGACAGAGTGAGTCCGGGGGATTTTCTTGGATTTGTTAATGAAACAAAACTTATCAAACACTATATAATGGTACCTCCCGGGATAGAGGGAGAGCTAAAAAGTATTGAAGACGGACAGTTTACAGTAGAAGAAACCATAGCTGTCATATCGGCTGATGATGGTCCGGTAGACATCAGAATGATGCAAAAATGGCCCGTAAGACAGCCAAGACCATATAAGCAGAAGAGAAGGCCCGATGTCCCGCTGTTTACAGGACAGAGAATAGTTGACATGTTTTTTCCACTTGCAAAAGGAGGGACAGCATGTGTGCCGGGTCCATTCGGGTCAGGAAAGACAGTGATCCAGCATCAGCTGGCAAAATGGGTCGATGCTGGGGTCATAGTATATATAGGCTGTGGTGAGAGGGGAAATGAGATGACAGATGTTCTCCTGGAATTTCCCAAACTTGTGGACCCTAAAAGCGGAGAGCCCCTGATGAAAAGGACAGTTCTTATCGCAAATACTTCAAACATGCCTGTAGCCGCCAGGGAGGCCTCGGTATATACAGGAATAACGATAGCTGAATACTTCAGGGATATGGGATATTCCGTAGCGCTCATGGCAGACTCAACATCACGCTGGGCAGAAGCAATGAGGGAGATATCCGGAAGGTTGGAGGAGATGCCCGGGGAGGAAGGATATCCTGCATACCTTGGTGCAAGGCTTGCCGCATTTTATGAGAGAGCAGGGTTTGTAGAGTGCCTGTCGGGTTCCGGTGATTGCAGGACAGGGGCACTTTCGGTCATAGGGGCTGTCTCACCTCCGGGAGGTGATCTTTCGGACCCGGTTGTACAGGCGACACTCAGGGTGGTAAAAGTATTTTGGTCGCTTGAAGCAAAGCTTGCTTATGGGAGGCACTTTCCCGCAATATCATGGCTGAATTCCTATTCACTATATAATGATTCAATACGCGAGAATGTCACCGGAAGTGTAGCAGAGGATTATTTCGATCTGCAGGCTGATGCTATGAGGTTGCTCGAGAAAGAATCAGAGCTTGAAGAGATCGTAAGACTTGTAGGAGTTGACGCACTTTCCGGTCAGGACAGGCTGGTGCTTGCTGTTTCCAGGATGTTAAGGGAAGACTTCCTGCACCAGAATGCTTTTCATGAAGTAGATACCTATTCTCCGATCGAGAAACAATACAAGATGATAGATGTAATATTATATTTTTACAGGCAGGCGGGAGATGCCCTTAGAACCGGTGCAGACATCAGGGATATCGAAACCGTAAAAGTAAAAGATGATATTGCCCGGATGAAATATATTCCCAAAGAAGAAATTATAAAAATTGATAATATAAAAACTGAAATAGACAATGAATTCTCAAAAATATTTGAGAAACCCCAGCTGGAGGAGTAAATATGCTGAAAGAATATAAGAGCATTATGAATATATCCGGACCACTGCTGCTAGTAGAAGGTGTTGAAGGAGTAAAATATGAGGAACTTGTCGATATAAGGCTTGATGACGGAACACTTAG
>JAZFRP010000109.1:0-2393 GCA_036445715.1 Candidatus Humimicrobiaceae bacterium
CATGATATGCCGAAATCTGATAAAAAACAGCAATATCTGTGTGATGTTATCCATGGTACCAATAATGAATTCGGTTTTGATTATCTGAGGGATAATATGGTACTGAGTAGTGAAGATATGGTCCAGAATGGCCACCCATATGCAATAATAGATGAAGTTGACAGCATCCTTATAGATGAGGCGAGAACTCCCCTTATCATATCCGGAATAGCACAGGGAACTACTGAGATGTATCAGAAATTTGCCCGGATAATCCCCAGGCTTGAAAAAGATGAAGACTATGATATTGATGAGAAGGCAAGGACCGTAGCCATAACTGAGTCAGGTGTTGAAAAAGTCGAGAAGATAACCGGCCTCGATAATCTCTACAGCCCCCAGAATTTCCGCTATATCCACGCACTCAATCAGTCTCTTAAGGCGCAGAGCCTCTTTAAGAGGGATGTGGACTATATGTTAAAGGACGGCGAGATACTCATAGTCGATGAATTTACCGGAAGGCTTATGCCGGGAAGAAGATATAGTGAGGGATTGCATCAGGCTATAGAAGCTAAGGAGAATGTGAAGATAAGGGATGAGAACCAGACGCTTGCTACTATAACCATACAGAACTATTTCAGGATGTATGAGAAACTGGCAGGCATGACGGGAACTGCTATTACCGAAGCGGGTGAGTTCAGGCATATATATGGCCTGGAGACTATGGTGATCCCTACAAATATGCCCATGGTAAGGGATGATCAGCCGGATCTTATTTATAAAAATGAGAATATTAAATACGAGAGGGTAGTCGAGGATATAATTGAAAGGCATCATAAAGGACAACCAGTTCTAGTTGGTACAATATCGATAGAAAGGTCAGAGAGGCTTTCCGGGATGCTTAAGAGAAGGGGCATAAACCATCAGGTCCTTAATGCAAAATATCATGAAAAGGAAGCTGAAATAATAGCCCAGGCAGGTCAAAATGCAACGGTGACCATCGCGACCAATATGGCCGGCAGGGGTACCGATATAGTGCTGGGAAAAGGAGTAGTCGAACTCGGGGGACTTCATGTGCTGGGTACAGAGAGGCATGAATCCAGGAGAATAGACAATCAGCTCAGGGGCAGGAGCGGTAGACAGGGAGATGCTGGCTCCAGCCAGTTCTATCTCAGTACTGAGGATGAGCTACTAAGGCTATTTGGTTCCGACAGGATATATTCAGTTATGGATACCTTTAATTTTCCCGAGGATATGCCTATACAGCATCCGCTCATAAACAGGTCGATAGAGAGTGCTCAGCGGCAGGTTGAAGGAAGGAACTTCGAGGTAAGAAAGCATGTGCTTGAATATGATGATGTGATGAACAAGCAAAGGGAAGTTATCTATGCCCGGAGGAAGAACATCCTGGAACAGGAAGATCTTAAGGAGATCGCACTTAAAATGCTTGAAGATGTGGTGAACGCCAGTGTGAGCTTTCACATAAATGACAGGGAATATCCTGAAAAGTGGGACCTGGAAACACTTGAAAGTTTCCTTGGAGCAATATTTAAAAAGGATACCATTTCAGATATTCTTGACAGGGACAGGATAATAGAAGAGAAGTGGGACACTAAAAAATTTAAGGCACAACTGATCTCCAGGGGAATACAGCTGTATGGTTACAGGGAGGAAGAGTATTCACCAGAGACTATCAGAAAACTTGAAAAGATCGTAATGCTGAATGTGATCGATAATATGTGGAGGGGACATCTGCTTGAGATGGACTACCTGAAAGAAGGTATAGGACTCAGGGCAATAGCGCAGAAGGACCCGCTTGTGGAGTATAAGCATGAGGCTTTCAATCTCTTTAAACAGCTCATAGATGAAATAAAATTTGATACTGTAAAGCTTTTATTTAATGCACGTATAATATCTGCAGAAGAACATCAGCAGAAGCAGGATCAGCAACTGGGAAATGTATCGACCAGCGGACCGTCTGCACCGGAAGAAAAAAGGAAACAGCCCGTAAGAGCTGCATCAGAAAAAGTAGGCAGGAATGAACCTTGCCCATGCGGCAGCGGGAAGAAATATAAGAAATGCTGTGGAAAGTAAAATCCGAATCGGATTATATTATGTTAAACTATGAGATAAGTAATTAATAAATGTAGATATGCAAATCCGGAGGATAGATGCTGGACGAACAGAGAAGTAAATATGACGATATTTTAAAAAAACTGGTTTATTTACGGGATTGTCTTTGAAATAGATAAAAAGTCAAAACAACTCGAAAAACTGCATGCCCTGACTGCTGTCCCGGGATTCTGGGATAATCAGGAAAAAGCCCAGAAGACCACACAGGAAATAACAGAACTTAAAGATATTATAAATTCGGTCAAAAACATTGAGAGCAAGCTCGAAGATGCAGAGACAGCACT
>JAZFRP010000110.1:0-2295 GCA_036445715.1 Candidatus Humimicrobiaceae bacterium
CTCTGCTGAAAATAAAACCTGAAACTTAATTTGCAAAATCATTCAATATCCTTATAATTTCATTATTAACTTACTATTATAATTTCGTATGGATGAGATTACTATATATAAGATCTGCCTGTTTTCCTTATTTGCCTTTGCCGCAATAATCTATTTTTCCCTGCTCCTGATCTCTGCTCCATATGGACGGCATCAGAGAAAAGGATGGGGATATACCGTAAGAGCCAAGCTGGGTTGGCTCATAATGGAGTTTCCGGCTTTTTCCGTTATTATCATATTCTTTTTTACCGGGAACCGGCAAACCAATATAGTAGCCATAGTATTTCTTCTCATGTGGACCACCCACTATTTTCAGAGGACTTTTATTTTTCCATTCATAATGAAGGGTGGGGAGAAAAAATTTCCTATATTACTGGTTGTATTTGCCATTGTTTTTAATACCCTTAATGGTTATGTAAATGGCAGATACCTTTTTTACTATTCGCCCGTTTACCAGATCAGCTGGTTCTATGATCCCAGGTTTATAATCGGGGCCATATTTTTTATCAGCGGAATGGTCATAAATCTTCACTCGGACCATATTCTGAGAGGACTCAGGAATTCAAACAAAAATGGCTATAAGATCCCTCAAAGAGGACTCTTTAAATATATCTCCTGCCCCAATTATTTCGGGGAAATACTTGAATGGACCGGATGGGCAATAGCTACCTGGTCAGTACCCGGACTGGCTTTTGCTGTCTTTACCATCGCAAATCTTGCACCAAGAGCCTTCACCAATCACAGGTGGTATCTTGAAAATTTCTCAGATTACCCTCAAAATAGAAAAGCCCTGATCCCATTTATAAAATGATTAAAAATATCATCATTTTTTGGATATCCTCTTTCCGGGCGGCCAAATACCTCAAAAACAATATCAGGTGATCATCCCTGCATCCCTGAACCATTTAAATGTATCTTCGATAGATTCCTTGATCTGGCGGGGCTGATAATTAAGTTCTTCAGTGGCTTTTTTATGGCTTATGGATGAATTACTCTGAAGTGTACAAAGAGAGTAGCTTGTATAACGGGGTGCCTTATTAAAAAGCTTATAATAGGCCGGGGTAATACTGCAGTATGCTTTTGCAAGCCAGAAAGGAACATCGAATCCCGGAGCTTTTACTCCCGTTATTTCCTCAAGTATCCCAAACATCTCCTTCATCGTGATCCGCTGTCCCGAGAGAATATAATTAGAACCTGACTTAGCTTTCTGTGCAGCTAAAATATGTCCTTCAGCAACATCCCTTACATCTACAAAATCATATGCTCCATTTATGGCCATCTTCATCTTGCCATTATAATAATCCATAAAAGTCTGGGCGACCACTGAAAGGCACCAGTCGAATGGACCGATAACACCTGTCGGGCACAATACTACTGTATGGAGTCTGTCCATTGCTTCCATTACTTCAATGCTTGCCTGAGCCTTGGACCTGTCATATTCTCCCCTCTCATTTTCAGGATAATAGGGCATGTTTTCATCAATGGTAGTTCCCATAGGCGGTTCCTTTAGTGCATGTATTGAGCTTGTATATATAAGTTTTTTTACTTTCGCATCAAGGCAGGCTTTAATGACATTCCTGGTGCCTTCAAGATTGATCTTTCTTGTTGCCCGGCCCTCCCAGGGCATAATGGATATCTTGGCAGCCAGATGATATACCGTATCCACACCACGGAATGCTTCTGCGAGCGACCCCGGATCCAGTATATTGCCGGTTATCCTTTCTACCGGAAGACCTTTAAGTGCAATAGTGTCAGAAGTAGTCCTGAAGAAAGCCCTTACTTTTCTTCCCCTCTTAATAAGTTTTCTAACAAGGACATTACCTACAAATCCAGTGGAGCCCGTGACAAGATCCATCCAAAACCTGCTTTCTGTTTATACCTTTTATATCCTTCTAAATATTGCTGCAAGTATATTATGATTCAATTAATAAATCTAATTTTTCCTTTTTTAAATTATTAAATATTATTCTTTTTTTTGGTATTATAATGATTTATTATGCTTCTCACTTCTTGACTTATAATATAAAAGGATAATATTGGAATGGGCAAAAAAAAAGTAGAAAATATTTTTAACAATATTTCTGTAAAATACGATATTACCAATTCTATTATCAGCCTTGGTATTGAAAAATACTGGCGGTTTAGATTTAATTCCCTGATAAATGAAAAAGAAAAGACTATTCTTGATGCTTGCTGTGGAACCGGAACATCAAGTTTTGAAATTTGGAAAAAAACTGATAGAAAAGCTTTAATATA
>JAZFRP010000111.1:0-3795 GCA_036445715.1 Candidatus Humimicrobiaceae bacterium
ATACAGATATGGAAATAAAGCTCATAGCACCTATAGCCATGGAAGAAGGACAGAGATTTGCTATACGTGAAGGCGGCAGGACAATAGGTGCCGGAAGTGTTATAAGCGTTATTGAGTAAGATAAAAAATACAGCCTGGCAGGCTGGTAGAATACGTATTTTAATAAATAAAATATAGTAAAAAAGCGTCTATAATTTTGGTTGACAACATACTGATATAATGCTAACTTATTAACTTGCGCTTTCTATTAGAAAACATTAATAAGCGATTGTAGGATGAGACAAATAATTACACTTGAATGTACGGATTGCAAGAGAAGAAATTATAGTAGTGATAAAAATAAAAGGAACACTCCTGACAGGTTGGAATTAAAGAAGTACTGTAAGTGGTGCAGAAAACATACTACCCACAAGGAGACCAGATAGGGCTGTAGCTCCAATTGGTAGAGCACCGGTCTCCAAAACCGGGTGTTGGGGGTTCGAGTCCCTCCAGCCCTGCCAGAATTGACAATTTTATAGGCATAGCACAGTAATGGTAGTTGAGTAAACATGGTGGATCCATGTTTGGTGGACTCGAAAGGACGGACTGAGCCGAAGGCGAGGGAGTGCGCGTCTCTGCAGCGAACGGAGTGAGACGAAAGAACGAGTCCCTCCAGCCCTGCCAGAGTTGACAATTAAAGCCATATCTATAATTAAATGATTAGTAGAGGTGTTTTGTGGCAAAAAGAAAGGTTTCAAGAAAATATAAGAAAAAGGCCATGATGGAAAGGCAGATGACCCAGGAAAGGAAAGTGCCGTCCCAGAAGCCGAGGCAGAAATTTAATATTTGGACCTTTTTAAAAAATCTGCCCAAAAAGGTTGCTAAGTTTTTCAGGAATGTAGTTCACGAGCTAAAGAGAGTGACATGGCCAAGCAGGAAAGCATTATTGACATATACAATTGTGGTTCTTGTGACAATAGCTATTTTTGGAGTCCTGCTGGGCTTATATGATTTTATTTTCATCCAGCTAGTCGATCTCCTGGTAAAGATCTAGTTTTTAACGGAAAGTAATATGAGTAGACCAAGATGGTATGTGATAAATTCATATGCCGGATATGAAAATAAAATAAAGATCAACCTGGAACACAGGATAGAATCCATGAATATGGGAGATAAGATATTTGATATCTATATTCCCAAGGAAGATGTTGTGGAGATCAAAAGCGGAAGAAAGGAAATATCTTCCAAGAAAGTCCTCCCCGGGTATCTTCTCGTAAAGATGCATCTTGATGATGATTCCTGGTATGTCGTAAGAAATACTCCCGGAGTTACAGGATTTGTTGGCAATAAGGACAATCCTGTTCCGCTTTCAAGCCTGGAAGTCGGAAAAATAATGAAGAGACAGGACACAGGCAAGCCAAGACCTAAAACTGATTTTGAAGTAGGCCAGCCGATAAAAGTTACGACCGGACCATTTGCAAACTTTGACGGTACAATATCAGAGATCAATTTGGATCAGGGGAAGTTAAAAGTACTGGTATCTATTTTTGGAAGACAGACACCTGTAGAACTGAATTTTAATCAGGTATCAAAGATCTAGCCTGAGAGTTTTTGATTGAATTATTTTATTCAAGATGTATAATACCAATATTTGATTGAAGGTAGAGATAAATGGCGAAAGAAATATTAGCACAAGTAAAATTACAGATAGCAGCCGGCCAGGCAAACCCTGCACCTCCGGTAGGTCCTGCACTCGGACAGCACGGGGTAAATATAATGGAATTCTGTAAAGCATTTAATGAAAAGACAGCACAGGAGCAGGGGATGATCATACCTGTTGTGCTTACTGTTTATAAAGACAGGAGTTTTTCTTTTATAACCAAGACACCACCTGCAGCAGTACTTATAAAAAAAGCTATTAATGTTGAAAAAGGTTCTGGCGAACCTAATAAAGAAAAAGTAGGAGAGATCTCAAAGAAGCAGGTAGAAGAAATAGCAAAGATCAAGCTCAAGGACCTGAATGCAAGGGATATTGAAGCAGCAATGAAGATCATTGAAGGTACGGCAAAGAGTCTTGGAATAAAAGTAGCTTCATAATTTTGTATTATTAATATATTAGTTTTATCCGGTTAAAGGCGGTTGGATTTGAGAAGAGGAAAAAAATATAAAGAAAAAATTGATAGTCTGGACAAAACCAGGCTACTCAGCCCAAAAGAGGCAATAGAATGGATAACTGCAAACCACTATGTCAAATTCAAAGAAGCAGTGGATATCAGCATAAATCTTGGAGTAGATCCCAGGAAAGCTGATCAAATTGTCAGGGGCGCTTTGGTTCTTCCACACGGTACAGGCAAGACTCCAAAGATACTTGTATTTGCCCAGGGCGAAAAAGTCAAGGAAGCCCAGGAGGCCGGTGCAGATTATATTGGTGGAGAAGACCTGGTTGAGAAGATCAGCGGTGGATGGCTTGATTTTGAAGTATGTATCGCCACGCCTGACATGATGAAGAATGTTGGAAAAGTAGCAAAGATACTGGGGCCCAGAAAATTAATGCCGAATCCAAAATCCGGTACAGTGACTTTCGAGATCAAAAAGACTATAGACGAAGCAAAAGCCGGACGTCTTGAGTACAGGACAGATAAGAATGGAGTCATACACGCTACAATCGGCAGAGTCACATTTGATGTAAAACAATTGGTAGAAAATTATGCGTCATTTTTAAATGCTATTAATAAAGCCAGGCCGTCATCGGCAAAGGGTCGTTATATCAATAGCATATATTTATCTTCGACGATGGGACCAGGGATCAAAATAGATCCATTAGTGGAAGCCAGCATGGAAGAGGTTGCGTAACTATAGTAATATAGATAAAACATAATTAATATTACCCGAGAAAGCAGGCGCCGCAGAGAAAGGCTTAATTTCCTGCCGAGGTTAAAAACGATTTAATAATCGGCCTTGTTTCTTGGGGCCGGTTTTATTTTTTCCGGCAGATTTGGAGGTTGATATGCCAAAAAAAGAAAATTTTGATGCAGTAGCAGATATCAAAAAGATATTTGAAAAAAATGAGGGTCTTATCTTTACGGACCACAGTGGGCTAAAAGCGCAGGATGCAGTACATGTGAGGGACAAGCTTGTAGAGGCTGGCTCATATCTTAAGATCATTAAGAATACCCTGGCGCTTATTGCTGCAAAAGAAGTATTTTCAGACCTAGAGCTTGAAGGGATCTTTGCAGGTCCTACAAGTATTGTTGTAGCTGAAAAGGATATTGTAAATACTGCAAAAGTAGTTAAAGAATTTTCCAAGGAACTAAAAGCTTTAAATATAAAAGCTGGAATCCTGGAAAATAAATTGATCGATGCTGATAGCATAAAGAAAATAGCCGGTCTCCCGTCAAGGGAAGTATTACTGGTGCAGTTGGTCACAGCTGTACAGGCACCTATATCCGGACTGGTAAATACGCTATCCGGACTTTCAAGGAACCTTGTAATGGTGCTTGATGCAGTTAGAGCAAAAAAAGAGAGTATGACAAATTAATAGATTCCAAGGAGGAATAATGGCAGAGAGTAAAGAAACAAATGAAAAAGTAGAAGAAAAAGTAGAAGAGAAGGTAGAAGAGAAAGTAGAAGAGAAGGTAGAAGAGAAAGTAGAAGAGAAGGTAGAAGAGAAGGTAGAAGAAAAGGCTGAAGAGAAAAAAGAAAAAGTAACTGAAAAAAAAGAAACAGCAGCTAAACCAAAGGCAGCAAAAAAAGTAGCTAAGGGCGGAACAATAGATGATATTCTTACCAAGATTGAGAATATGACTGTACTGGAAC
>JAZFRP010000112.1:0-8783 GCA_036445715.1 Candidatus Humimicrobiaceae bacterium
CATCTTGCAAATTTAGCTTTAGGTGTATCTGATCTCCCTGGCAGATGCAGCCGGGTTAGGTGTTTTAGTATAGTCGCAAACAGTTCTCTGGACGCAGCTAACTCAACCATCCGGAAGATGGTCTGTCGCGCTTGGCGGGCAAAAGGCCTTGGCCATTGAGCAAATTTAGCTATATACCTATCTGGTCTCCTTGGTGGAGGAAGAATTAACTGGACCTTTTCAATTCTTTTTGATGCTCTCATAATTTCTTAGCATATCCTCTTAAGTGAGTTCTTCATCAAGAATTTCTTCAGTATCATTGTCCGATTTATTAATTATCAAATTTTTGACTGCTGTGCCAAATAGAACATCAGCTTCACTTTTTAGATCTAAAAACTCTTCTATTAGAGCTTTATGGATATTTTTATAAATAACATTTTCATCATATTGTAATTATAACTATTAGAAATATAATAACCATATTTAGATATGCAGCCAGTTTAAAGGGGAAATTTATTAATAGGATCATAGATATAAATTTGATAAAATATATAGTAGAAAATGATTATCTTTACAATTTATTTTAGTCAAAAACATTAGACACAAGGAATAATTATGAAAACTTATAAAACAGGGGATAAGCCGGGAAAAGGAAAATATAAATGCCTTACTCATAGATGTGGAAGACAAGTTACTTTAGAAAAAGATACTGACTCATTACCGGAATGCCAAAAATGCGGCAAAGCAGAATTTAAAAAAATTTAAAATTATTTCACCCATTACTATCAATGGGTTGCATTGGTATCTACTATCAACATTGAATTATTCAGGTCTATATTACAGACTTATAGTTTTTTACTATTATTTTCCGGCAGTAAGATCCTTTTTATCTAATCTTTCCTTGTATCTATCCACAAAGAATGCAGCAAGTATGAGTCCCATATGAGAAAATGCTTGAGGGAAATTTCCAAGATACTCCCCGGTATCCGGATCGATTTCTTCGGACATCAACATTGTCTTATCCATATAATCCCTGAAATGGTAATAATGGCTTAATGCAGTATCGGCTTCTCCCACTGCAGCAAGAGCTGCGATCATCCAGAAAGTACACAATATAAATGCACCCTCCTTACCCTTAAGATTATCATCACTAAAATACCTGTAGACAAAACTCTTTTTATATGACAGTTCTTTACAGGTCTTTTCTATAATATTTTTGGTTATCTCATCATGGCGATCGAGGAATTGAAGGAGTACAAGCAGAAGATTGGTAGCGTCCTGATTCTTTGTGTCCGGATGCTGGGTGAATGAACCCAGCTCCTCATCGAAACAATGATCCCATATCCATTGTTTTATCCTGGTTTCAAGATTACTCCAGTTTTTCTGTTTATCCTTTGATATATTAAGTGCTTCCGACATCCGGAGTGCCCTGTTTACTCCAACCCAGGCCATAACCTTACTATAGGTAAAGTGCTGCCTCCCTGATCTCATCTCCCAGATGCCTTCATCCTTTTTATTCCATACTTCTTCGATATGCCCTACAAGAGAGATTATTATATTTTTAGCACGGTTTGACAGGTCAAAACGGTCATTGTGCCACACAAAATAATAAGCATCTATCAGGGATCCGTATAGATCCAGCTGAAACTGGCCAGAAGCAGCATTCCCGGTCCTTACGGGTGCTGACTTTTTAAATCCCTGCATGTGGTCGAGTTCTTTCTCTGCAGGGATATCTGATCCTTCAATGGTATACATCAAATGGATTGTTCCACCACTTTCTTCCTTGCAAACTCCCGCAATATTTTCAATAAAATTAAAAAACTTTAGCAGTTCCTCCTGATATCCCAGAATGTGAAAAGCATAGAGGGTAAAAGTCGCATCACGGATCCAGACATACCGGTAATCCCAATTTCGGACACCACCGATTTCTTCAGGTAATGATGTTGTGGGTGATGCGATTATGGCCCCAGTCGGGTAATACTGCATCAGTTTAAGAGTGATCGCGGAACGGATCATCTGGTCCCTGCAAAACCCTATAAACTTTCCTTTTGCTAACCAGTCATACCAGAACTGCTTTGTCCTGGATTCAAGATCATCCTGGTAAATATAAGGTGACAGATTTTTCTTATACTCAAGGATCACCTCCTTTTCCTGGCCTTTTTCTACCTTGATCTCGATTATATATCCAGAATCTGATTTAATTATCTCCGCTTCCTCCGGCAGGTGAAGTTCGAGCCGGTGATCATTTAAGTCAGCGGATATTACAGATTTAGTCTTTTTTAAATGGATTATACTTTGTGCGTAATCTGGTTGTGGATCAAAATGCAGCCTGATGAGCGACTTGCCTTTGGTCCCTATTATTTTTCTTACTAAGAAATGACTGTCACAAATATTTATTGGCTGCGGCAGCATAAAATCCCTTATACTGAATAAATTACCATGATCATTGAATTGATGTTCAACAATTGCTGTGTCTTTTATGTAATTTGAATTTATTTCAGCATTCTCACATTCGATACTGAATGAGCCGCCTTTTTTATCCAGTATCCTGGCAAAAATACTTGGTGAGTCAAAATGGGGAAAACAGAGCCAGTCAATGGACCCTTCCCTGGATACTAATGCTGCTGTATGCAGATCCCCTATTAATAAGTAATTTTGTATTTGATCCATGACAATAAAATCTTTTTGATTTGATTAATTTTCCGTTAATTTAATAATGTTCTCATATTGAAAGATATTCTCAATATCAAGACCAAGCTCCTTGTATAATACTCCCGGTATTCCAATATCTGCAAGATAAAGGGAACCAATATGGTTTCTGGCATTTTCCTTCAGCAGTCCTTCCTTTGGTAAAGCAAGAGTCAAAGTGTGATCTGCCCGGATACATTTATTATAGATATTACCTTTTGTTGAATCAATGCCTGTCGGTACATCAAGCGACAGTACAGTAGATCCACTGTCATTTACATGATCTATTAATTGAGAAACTGGATACTTTGGGTCAGATTTTAATCCATATCCTATCAAAGCATCAATTATAAGGTGTGCCTCTTGAATAAGTTTGCAGGAATCATCTTCTCCTTCGAAATACAGTATTGGCAATTGTAATTCTTTCAATGTTTTAAGCCTGCCTGCAACTGCAGTCTTTAAACCAGTATTTGTAGATAAGATAATGTGAACATCGGCACCACGGTTGTGGAGATGCCTGGCGGCCACCAGTCCTCCACCGCCATTATTTCCTTTCCCTGCAAGTACTACGATTTTTTTGTTTTTCAGTGACTTTTTCATAATGGTATGTGCAAGGTCTGTCAGATGATAGCCGGCAAGTTCCATCATCTCTTCCAGTAAAATATTATATTTATTTACTGCCAGATCATCGACAAGTCTCATCTGGTCAGCTGTGATCGCTATCATATTGGTATCCTGTTAAAAATTTATTAATATTCTGCTGCTCATCGATACATCTTAATTATTTATCATGCAGATGGTCCCTTGTTTTGATGCTCTCATCCCGGATTTAAAAAACTTAAGGATTCCCGCTTTTGCTCCTGAAACATTTCTTATGGCTCAATCTTTCAAATATTATTAAATGCACAGCCCGGTCTCGAATAATTATATACATGGATTACTTTAAAAAGAAGTGAAAATAAGGGAATAAATAATCACACCTGTCCTTTTTCTTAAAAAGCACAAGATAATGCACTGATTTATTAATATAGTATAAGCTTAATACATTATAGATGTTATAATTTAGGGAATGCATATACATACTGGTGAATTATCTATATCAGGTTTATTTCTTAAGGAGGGGGAAATGAATTCAAGAGAAAGGATAATGGCTACTTTAAGCCATAAAGAACCGGACAAAATACCTATCGACATGAATGGTACCATAGCTACTGCAATAACCCTTGTAGCATATAATAATCTCCGGAAGCATCTTGGTATTGGTGAAGATAAAGATCCGCATATTTCTTTTCTGGCTCTTGGAACCGTAAGAGTCAAAGATGATATACGGGAAAAATACCAGATCGATACAAGACCGGTCTGGATGAAGGACTCACAAAAGACACCTACTAAATGGATGGATGATGGTACATATTATGATGATGTGGGTCTAAGATGGAAAAAAGCCAGCTTCTATTAT
Source organism: Candidatus Humimicrobiaceae bacterium (assembly GCA_036445715.1). GTDB lineage: Bacteria > Actinomycetota > Humimicrobiia > Humimicrobiales > Humimicrobiaceae > M55B120. The sequence goes on from JAZFRP010000112.1 coordinate 4,127, forward strand.
GACATTATTGAAAGGCCCCTGGCTAATGCTACAACCCTTGGAGATCTCGATAATGCCAAATGGTCAAGCCCCTATGATCCTGCGCGTGTCAGGGGATTAAAAGAAGAGGCAAAGAGATTATATGAAGAGACCACAGACTGTATAATAGCAGATATTCCAAGCTGGGGTCCATTTGAAGGAGCGGCGGAATTTTGTGGTTTTGATAAATTCTTAACAGATCTATATTATAATAAGAAATTTGCTGTCTCACTACTTGACAGGATCACAGATATGGCGATCAGCTTCTGGGATGCTTTCCTGGCTGAAGTGGGTGACTACGTGCAGGTAGTCTGCCAGGGAGATGATGTCGGGGCACAGAATGCACCTTTCATGAGTCCTTCTATGTTCAAGGAATTTATTAAACCCTGCCATAAGAGGATCTTCGATTTTATACATTCAAAGACAAAAGCAAAAGTCATGCTTCACACTGATGGCTCGGTCTATGATTATATGGCAGATTTTATTGAGTCGGGCGCTGATGTTTTTACTCCCATCCAAAGAAGTGCGGCAAAAATGGATATAGTAAAACTAAAAAAAGACTTTGGGAATGATATATCTTTTTGGGGTGGAGGGAAGTTTTATACTAATATTGGCTTTATGACACCTGAAGAAGTAAAAGAGGAGGTTAAAAAGACTATTGATATTTTGGCCCCGGGAGGAGGCTATGTTTTCTTTACCACCCATAATATCCAACCTGATGTACCGGGAGAATTGATCGATGCGATGTACGGCACTGTTTTAGATAATAGGGATTATTAGAATTTTAAGTGATGTCTATGTTTTTATAGATTATACATATTGCGACCGGACCTATCCGGGTCCGGAGATCATATATAAAAGACGACCCTGGTTCCAGGGTCGTCTTTTATTATGTCATTTACATATCCACTATCTATGCAAAATAGATATAAATAAAAATAATAGGTAGACCTCCTACCCTATTTATACTTTTTAGCCGCCCTCTTCATCCTCTCCTCAAGCTCTTCTTCGGACCTGACCTTTGAAATATCAAGATCCATATCCACCAGGAGTCTTATTGCACACCTGACTATCATTGTGTTTGCTATCTTATGGCCGCCTGACTTCTTACATTCTATCCCCATATTCTCAAGATAGGCAACCATATCAGAAGGCATCGTAATCGGAACTCTGAAATAGTCTTGCTTTCTTTCAACCATGTATTACCTCTTATTTATTTTTTTGTATTTTTATGTATATGAGTATATTTATTTGTAAACAAATTGTCAAATAAGCTTTAAGGTATTTTAGGATCACTTTGACAATATTGGTCGCTTCCAATATTATTTATCTATATCAAATGATGTGGTGGACACAGGCAAGAGGGTTGTGTCTGAAATTTATTAAAATATTTATTAAATTCTTACTAGATCTCAGACAGTATTATGACACTTAATAAAGAAACACTTATAGGAATAATAGAATCCATAGCAAAAAAACTAATTGATTCTGAAAAAATACTTACCGAACTTGATTCACATATAGGAGATGCCGATTGTGGGGCAGGTATTAGGAGAGGCTTTGAGGCAGTACTCTCAGGACTTGGGGAATTAAGAGACTATGATCCCCCCGATATATTAAAGAAAGTCGGATTTACCCTGGCCAGTACTATTGGTGGTACCTCCGGGGCCATGCTCGGCACAGGATTTATAGAGACGGGTAAGAGTCTTTCAAATTCTACTGATATCAGTATTGGGGCAGTTGCCAGTGCTCTTGAAGATGCACTTACTATTATAAAGAGAAGAGGCGGCAATACTGAAGTGGGAGACAAGACACTTGTCGATGCACTTCAACCTGCTATCGAATCCATTAAAGCTTCTGCTGAAGGCGGGGAACAAAATATTGAATCCGTACTTGAAAAGGCATGTGCTGCAGCAAGGGAAGGGTCTGACCGAACAGTAGATATGGTAGCCCGTAAAGGAAGGGCTTCCTACCTGGGTGACCGGAGTAAAGGCCACAGGGATCCCGGATCAGTATATATAACTTTGATGTTTGAAGCTTCCCTTGAGAGAATAAAAAATAGTCAATAATTAAAAATTTAAGATAATATGAAAAAAATAATCAATAAACCCGACGATGTAGTAAATGAGATGCTTAAAGGTCTCAAGTTTTCCAGGCCTGACAGCATTGAGTGGATCCCTGAAAAAAGGATAGTATACCGCAAGGACCCGTATATTAATAAGGTCGGTATCATATCGGGTTCAGGTAGCGGACATGAGCCTGACCAGGCATTTTATGTAGGGAGGGGGATGCTTGACGCTGCCTGTGCAGGACCTGTTTTTGCAGCCCCGACACTTGATGCAATAGCAATGGCCGCAAAACTCATAGACAGGGGAAGAGGTGTATTATTCCTTGTCAAGAATTACACTGGAGACCGGGCTAATTTTGAGATGGCCACTGATATGCTCCAGTTCGATGGTGGCCCGACTGTATCGACTGTTATAATCAATGATGATGTTGCTGTAAAGGACAGTACTTTTACAGCTGGCAGAAGAGGTGTTGCAGGAGCAATATTCGTCTATAAGATAGTAGGGGCCAAATCTGAAGAAGGAGACACTCTTGATCAGTTAAAAAAACTGGCGGAAGAAGTAAACAGCAATGTTAGGACTATGGGTTTTGCAATGAAGCCCTGCACTACTCCCGATAAAGGTTCTCCCACTTTTGATCTTGGTGAGGATGAAATAGAGGTCGGAGTAGGTCTTCACGGCGAACCCGGAAGGAAGCGTACTTCATATAAACGCGCTAATATTATCATCAAGGAACTTACTGATGCAGTGCTATCCGATCTTCCATTTGTCGGGGGGGATGAGGTAGCTCTAATGGTCAATGGATTGGGTGGTACACCCATAAGTGAATTATACATTGCTGCAGGAATAATTCATGATATCTTGAGGTCATCTAATATAAAAGTATGTTCTAGCTATGTCAATAATTACTGTACTTCACTGGACATGGAGGGATGCTCGGTGACCCTTTTGAGACTGAATGAAGAGTATAAAAGGCTTCTTAGTGCTCCAGTCGATATCCCTATCAAGTATTTTTAATATTTGAGGATCAATAAATACGGATTAATTTTTTTTATCAAAGCTTTCCTTTGCACCGCATTCACATTTCCTGGGCTTACATCTTCCTTCTTTTTCAAATCCGCATTCTTTGCATTTCCATACTGCCATAGTGTCTTACCTCTTTAATCGATGAATAAAAAATATAGCGATCATTGAAAGAACAAGATCATTGCTGACCTATATTTTATGGGAACATCTTAACAAAATTAAGCTGAAGATTTGCCAGTGATGATTGCAGATTTTCTGCCTCACTGGCGCTTAGCTCATCTTTTATTACTTTAAAAAGAGCATCAAAACCATCAACAGCCATCTTGGCCTGTACCTTATCTTTATATTTGTCATTTACACCTACCGGAATGCCCATTTTTTTATAAGCAAGGCTGGAAAGAGACATCATCATCTGGGTGACGATATCTTTAGTCGAAAGCCTGTCTATCTCTTCCTGCAGCTGCTTGAGCATCTCCTCTTCCTTTTTTTGTGCGTCTTCCCCAGCAGGAGTATCCTCTACTTTACTTTCCACTTTTCCCTTTTCATCCTTATCTTTAATACTCTCTTTAGCCATCTTATTTTTCAATTCCTTATCCTCACCATTTCCCTTACTTTTTTTCTTTTTTTTCTCTGCCAATCCTATCACCTCAAAATAATAATGATTATATATTTTTTATCTTACTGGTAATATTATCTAAAGAATACTGCCAGTAGTCAATCTATGTTAGCAAATATTTATCCCCGGGAGATCGTGATTTCCGCTCTGTATTAAATAGAATATAAAAAATCTATATTCCCCGTATTATTCCGCATCATATTTTACAAGCGAAAATACTTCATAATCCCCAAGTACTTTCCTCGGATTTAAAAATTCAAGTTCTATCAAGAAACAAAATCCCAGAACTTCCCCACCCATTTTCTCAACCAGGTCCGCTTTTGCTTTTGCTGTACCGCCTGTAGCTACCAGATCGTCTACAATAAGCACCTTATCACCTTTTTTTACTGCATCCACATGCATTTGTAATATACTCTTTCCATACTCCAGATCATAAGAAGTCTCGCAGGTCTCATAGGGAAGTTTTCCGGGTTTTCTGATTGGTATGAACCCTGTTCCCAGATTATATGCAAGAAGGGAGCCAAAAATAAATCCCCTGGCCTCCGCCCCGATTATGAGGTCTATCTCTCTTCCCTTATATTGTTCAGTCATCTTGTCTACAGAATATTTAAATGCATCACTGTCAGATAGCAGAGTAGTAATATCCCTGAATACAATTCCTTTTTTAGGAAAATCAGGGACATTCCTTATTTTCTTTTTTAGGTCCATTTTATCCTCTCAATAATCTAAAGACTAAATTTTTTCTATTTTATAATATTTATACCTATTATTAAATTGAAAAGCCCAAAAGATCAAAAAACTATCAGGAAAATATATTAAATATTTTCTTTAACTGTCTTTATTATTGCTTCTGAATCAAATCCATATGCCTCTACAAGTTCAGAAGCTGTACCGGAAGCACCGAATTTATCCTGTACCCCAAGTCTTATGA
>JAZFRP010000113.1:0-3615 GCA_036445715.1 Candidatus Humimicrobiaceae bacterium
GGCACTTAGTTTCCTTGGTATTGGGGTACAACCACCTACGCCAGCATGGGGTAAGATGCTTTCTGAATCACTTGATTTTATCGATATAGCACCCTGGATGATGCTATTTCCCGGAATTGCTATTGTAATAACTGTACTGGGTTTTGTGCTTCTTGGTGATGGTCTGAGGGATGCATTTGATCCTAAAATGAAAAATAAATAATTAAAATATATGATCTATCTGGTATAAAAAGAAGAATTTTATTTAAATAATATGATAGATAGCTCAAAAAATAATAAAGTATTAGAAGTCAAGGACCTTAAAACCTATTTCTATACTGATGACGGTATAGTAAAAGCAGTAGATGGTGTGAGTTTTGACCTGAAGAGGGGAGAGACCCTTGGAATAGTCGGGGAGACAGGGTCCGGTAAGAGTGTCACCGCATTGTCTATCTTAAGGCTTATCCCCGAACCGCCCGGGAAAATAGTAAATGGTGAAATACTTTTTAATGGAAAAGACCTTTTAAAATTAGATAAAAAAGATCTCCAGAGTTTCAGGGGAAACCGGATCTCAATGATATTCCAGGATCCCATGACTTCACTAAATCCTGTATATAATATCGGGAACCAGATAATGGAATCTGTGATAATACACAGGAAGTTAAAAAAGGAAGATGCTATAAAAGAAGCTGTAAGACTCCTGGAAATTGTCGGCATATCGGAAGCAAGAAAAAGACTCTCAAGTTATCCTCATGAGTTCAGCGGAGGTATGAGGCAGAGAGTTATGATAGCTATGGCCATAGCTAATACGCCTGATATATTGATAGCCGATGAGCCAACTACTGCGCTTGATGTGACTATACAGGCCCAGATATTGGAGCTTGTCGATGATATTAAGGAAAAAACCAATACATCGATCATTTTAATAACCCATGATCTCGGAGTAGTCGCTAAATACGCAAAACGTGTGCTGGTGATGTATGCCGGAAAACCGGTAGAGTTTTCCACGGTTGATAATATATTTTATAAACCCATGCATCCATATACCCTTGGACTAATGAATTCCATTACCAGGCTGGATGAAGAAAAAAGAGATAAGTTAAAACCAATCGTAGGTTCTCCTCCCAGCCTTATAGATCTACCGGAAGGTTGTGCATTTTGTAAAAGGTGCGAGTTTGCCACCGATGCCTGCACCAGTGAGTGCCCTCCTTTAGAAGAAATTGAAAAAGATCATTTTGTGGGATGTTGCAGAACCAGTGATATTTTAAAAACAAGAATAGAAAATAATTAATACCTGATTATGAATAATAATACACTTCTGGAAGTAAAAAATTTAAAAAAATATTTCAGTCTAAGGGGAGGATTCCTCTTTCAGAGCAGCTCCGGTATCATAAAGGCAGTTGATGATATAAGCTTTTCTATCAAGAAAGGGGAGACCTTTGGACTGGTAGGTGAAAGCGGATGCGGAAAATCAACTACTGCGCGTGTTATACTCAGATTAATAAAACATTCTTCAGGATCAGTTATTTATGATGGAGAAGATCTTTTTAGCTTGAACAATAAGCAGATGTTTAAGATCAGAAGGGATATACAGATAATCTTCCAGGATCCTTATGCATCATTGTCTCCCCGGATGACGATCGGTGATATTATTAGCGAACCACTTGAAATACATAAAATCGGTAATAAAAACAAGAGGATAAAAAGAGTTAAGGAACTGCTTGATGTAGTCGGTTTAAATCCTGAACATTTAAACAGGTATCCTCATGAATTTAGCGGCGGGCAGAGACAGAGAATAGGAATTGCAAGAGCACTCGCCCTTACACCAAAACTACTTCTATGCGATGAACCTGTGTCTGCACTGGATGTATCGGTACAGGCCCAGATCCTTAATCTCCTTGCAGACCTACAGAAAGAATTTAATCTAACATATCTATTTATTGCCCATGATCTATCTGTCGTAAAGCACGTAAGCGATAAAGTAGGTGTCATGTATCTCGGCAAACTTGTAGAAATAGCAGATAGCATTGATCTTTATTCAAATCCGCTCCATCCCTATACCATGGGACTTCTTTCAGCAGTACCGATACCTGATCCCAAATTGGAAAGAGAAAGAAAAAGAATAGTGCTTGAAGGAGATGTACCCAGCCCTCTCAATCCGCCTTCCGGGTGTACTTTTCACCCGAGATGTCCAATAGCAAAGGATATTTGCAGCAAAGAGATACCGCCATTGAAAAATTATGATAAAAACGGTAAAGAGCATTATGCCGCATGTTTCTTTGCAGGTAAATCAATATAGCTGCTGTGCTAATCTTTTATCTTCAGGTATCTATCAAAAGAAAAAAATTATTTCAAATACTAAAATATTTATATTAGAATGATGTCTGTATGAAATGGAAAATTCGAACAATTATATACTTTTTTATAGTTATCATTTTTTTGACTATGTCATCAATGATGCTGCTAGGGTGTTCCGTAGATGACCTTGGACTTTTATCCTCAACTGATTTAAGCGAAGAAGGAGAAACACTCAATGGGCCTGAAATAAAATTAAGTGAAGAAGAGTTATTTTTAGAGATGAAGGCAAGGCAGGACAAAAACCAGCTTTCCGATGTAGATATAAGAAAAGCTATTTTTCATGCAGTCGACCGTGTCAGGATCATAAATGAATTATTCGGGGGCTATGGCCAGGTCGCTAATAGCCTTTTCCCCATAGACTCACCATATTGGAATCAATCATGGGCAAAATATAGTTATGATCTTAAAAAAGCAGAAGAGTATATTTCGAAAGCAGGTTACGGAATTGATAACCCATTATACCTGACAATTAGTTCTGTGGATAATAGTGAAACCAAGGAAATAATTGAAAATATAATTAAGGAAGACCTGGAAAAGATCGGTATCAATCTCTGGATATTTAATACACCGCCAAAGGAATTATATCAGGACAGGATCTATAGCGGGGATTATGAGCTGGGGCTATGGTCCATGTATGTTTTTGATGCAGAAGATCTAAACACCAGTTTTGCTTCAAACAAAATACCTCCGATGGAAACTGAGGAAAATACGAATTGCGAAAATTTTTACTGGTACAAGAGCACTGAAATCGATAATCTTCTAAAACAAACACCTGGTTTAAGCGGTACTGATTTATTAAAAGAAAAAATAATTGAAATACAGGACATACTTGCAAGAGATGCAGTAATTCTTCCACTTTACAGCAGGCTTTTTGTTCTGGCATATAATAATAATCTGAGACAGGTCGACCTTGAAGTACTCGGGGAAAAGCCATTCCTTAATATAGATAAGTGGAAACTGCCTTATGACTTAGTAGTTCCTGAAGGTGAAAAGACAGAGATAATCTTCGGGTATGAATCTGATCTTATAGATATTTTTAGTGGTTTTGAAAAATATTTTATTAATGACCTTCTTTTCAAAGGTTTGTGGATGAGTGATCCTGATGGTTCATACGAGTCTGTGCTTTTAGAAGATTACAGCTATGGTGAAGAAGAATATTCCGGGATTCCCGGACAGACAATAAGTATAAAATTAAAAGACGGGATATTATGGCAGGATGGCAGCCCTATAACATCCTATGATATTAAATATACCTTTGAATATTTTAAGGCGTATATG
>JAZFRP010000114.1:0-3457 GCA_036445715.1 Candidatus Humimicrobiaceae bacterium
CCAAGCTCTATGGATATATTTTCAAGGTCTTGCCCTATTCTTTCCAGGTCAGAAGCATTTATCTCCAGATCATCCTCAGCCAGGCTGAGTTCCTCTGAGAGTCCTATTAAATTATTACCTATGTCAGTGAAATAGTCTCCTGCAGTTCCAAGAGGTTGAAAACCCAGTATTTCGAAATCTACCAGCGCTGCGATCTCATTAAAAGCCATCCCGGATTCATAAGAAATTTCTGAAGCATAAGCAATAGTATTTTCTGTTGTCCTGATACTTTCGGTAATATGTTCAGAGGTCTCATTTGAATTTATTAACATATCAGATGTTTTCTCAATAGTCCCGGCAATAGACAGGCTCAGGTCATTGATATTGTCAAAGTTTTCTTCATAGGAGTTTAAGACAAAAATGCCCCCAAAAGAAGCAATCGCGCCAGTTAAGCCAATTAAAATAGAGATGATCGAAAAAATAGTTATCAGTATTTTCTTTTTTGGCTGCAAGATCTGTCCTCTATAAAATAATACTTATTCGATCTGGTCAAATACCTTAATAAAGTCAAAATTAAAAGCCTGCACGATCCCTATTGTAGTTTCTTTTAGAAATATAATCGATGGCCACTGCCATGATTATAATGGTTCCGGTCACCGTAGCACTCCAATAAGTAGGTATCCCAAGATGAGCGATCCCATTTACAATAAGGGAGATAATCAGGGCTCCCAGAGCTGCTCCAAAAATCGAACCTGATCCACCTGAAAGAGCTGTTCCGCCGATAATCGCTGCAGCTAATGCAATAAATTCATAACCATTTCCAAAACTTGGAAGAGCGGTTCTCAGGTATCCAAAAGTAAGAATGGCTGATATGGCTGCAAGGCCCCCATTTATCATAGCAGAATAGATCCTGGTCCTGGAGATCTTTATACCCATGGCTTTTGCAACGATAAGGTTTCCTCCTATTGACCTTACATGGATCCCGAATCTTGTAAAACCGAATACATAAAATAGGATTAAAACTAAGACCACTAAAGCAATGATCCCAAAAGGAATTTTCCCAAATGTCCCTCCAAATACTTTAAAAAGAAAATTGTCCAGAGGATAATCAGTTTTAAAACGGCCAGAATATATGACCAGACCAAGCCCGCGGTAAATATTCATGGTACCAAGGGTGATTATAAGCATAGGGATCTTAAGGCTTATGCTCAAAGACATATTTATAAGCCCGCAAAGGATACCAACTATGAGCCCCAGAGGTACAACCAGATTAACCGGCCATCCTCTCTCTAATAATACCAGGAGCACAAGCCCTACCAGATTATAAATACCTCCAACAGAGAGGTCTATATCACCCTGGGAAATCATAAAGACTGCCCCAAGAGCCAGAATACCGGTAAATACTGAATAACGTAAAACAAGGATAATATTTGAAAATTGAAAAAAGGTATCAGTTGAAATACTCAGGATAAGGAAAATAACCAGTAGCGCAAGAAGTATACCGACCTCCCTAAAACGGGCAAAAATAATTCTTAGAATATTAGTATTTATTTTAAGTGGTTTCATGCTTAAACCCGGTTATTTTCCATGGCAACTCCTGTTATCATGGAAATTATCTCATTAGTATTAGTCTCTGCCTTTTCTTTTTCACCGACTACTTTACCATTTCTCAGCACTATGATCCTGTCTACCAGTTCAAATACATGGGCAATATTATGGCTGATTATTATTATAGAGACGCCATACTCTTTCCTTACTTTCTTGATAAGATCTATTACCCTTCTTTCTTGCTTGACTCCCAGATTATTTGTGGGTTCATCAAAGATCAGTATTTTGCCGCCCCAGTAAACAGCACGCCCCACTACAACAGACTGTTTCTGTCCACCGGAGAATTGCTCTACATCTGCATAAATATCTTTTATGTCGATACCAATCATGTCAAACATTTTTTTTGTCTCTCTTCTCATAAAGCGGTAATCAACCATTTTAAAGATTCTTCCGATGAAATTATTGAATACTTTTTCTCTTCCTAAAAACAGATTGAGTGAAGCATTAAAGTTCTGTACCAGACCCTGATCCTGGTATACGGTCTCAATCCCATAATTTCTAGCATCTATTGCATTTTCAATTTTGGCCTCGGACCCATCAATATATATCTTTCCCCTGTCCTTTTTATATATTCCGGAGATCATTTTGATGAGGGTGGATTTTCCAGCTCCATTATCACCTACAATAGCAATGATCTCTCCTTCATAGAGTTTTAGATCCAAATCATCAACGGCTTTGATGCCGCCAAAATGTTTTGATATACCCTTGACCTCAAGCATGACTTTTCTTTTATTTTTAACAGGTGGATCGCTCATTTAATCAAGACTCCTAACTATTATGATATAGTGCAAGTTTGTATATATTCAATACATCCTGCTTATTTAGCTCAATATGTTTGCCTATGGGACCGAAAAGCATAGTCTTTTCAGCCATCTCTTCAAATCCTTCCTCTCCCGCACCGATGTCCTTTAAAGATATTGGAAGGTCCAGGCTTTTAAAAAATGATAAAAGTCCTTCAATACCCTTAAGGGCAATACTTTCCTGTGTTCCGTTGGATGGATCTATATCGAATACCTTTACCGCAAATTTATAGAAAACTTCAATATCCTTCTTATAAACATATTTCATCCAGGCAGGAAAAATAATAGCCATTGCATTACCGTGGGGTGTACCGTAAAAAGTACTAAGTTCGTGAGCCAGCTTATGCGATCCCCAATCCCCGATCCTTCCAGTTTCAAGAAGACCATTATGCGCCAGATTACCTGCCCACATTATTTCGGCCCTGGGATTATAATCTTTGGGGTCCTTGAATATTAGAGGGGCGTTTTCTATTACAGTCTTTAATACTGCTTCACAGAGCTTATCTGTCAGGTCTACATGACGGGTCTTTGTAAAATATCTCTCCATTACATGAGATATCATATCAGCAATTCCACTGGACAATTGTTCATCAGAAAGTGTAAAGGTAAGTTCAGGATCGAGTACAGCAAAAGCCGGTCTTATGATCTCATGATGGTATCCCCTCTTTATCATTCCTTCTTCATTGGTGATAACTGCTACATCACTGGACTCACTGCCGGCAGCAGGGATAGTGAGGACTACTCCTATGGGAAGAGCCGAAACAGGCTTTGCTTTCCCGGTAAGGAAATCCCACATATTATCTCCCTCATACGGTACATTGAGGGCGATAGCTTTGGCCGAGTCAATGACGCTGCCTCCTCCTACTGCAAGGATAAAGTCGATATTATTTTCCCTGCATATCCGGGAACCTTTTATTGTCAATTTTAATCCTGGATTAGGCGCCACACCCCCCAGTTCAATTATATCTATTCCTTCCTTTTTTAAAGATGCAATGACCTCATCATAGATTCCTGATTTCTTTATGCTTCCCATTCCGTAGTGAAGGAGGATTTTTTTTGAATATTTCCTG
>JAZFRP010000115.1:0-3923 GCA_036445715.1 Candidatus Humimicrobiaceae bacterium
TTTGTCGGACCGTATTTTTGAAGTGAAAGCATGTGTCTTCTTGTCCCATAGCCTTTATTTTTTTCAAAGCCGTATTCCGGAAACATTACAGCCATATCTTTCATGATCCTGTCCCTTGTGACTTTAGCTATTATAGACGCTGCTGCTATGGAGACACTCAGCTGATCACCTTTTATAATGGAAAGGCAATCGGCCGGATAATTCCCTGGATTACGGGAGCTTATCCCTTTTACATTAACATGATCAGCAAGTATTATATCGGGCCGTACCTTGAGTTTTCCCAGTGCCTTTTCGAAGGCCATTATATTAGCTCTTGTCAGATTGTATTTATCTATCTCGGAAGGTCTCACTTCGGAAACTGCCCAGGATCTGCAATTATCCGTTATCAGGTCATACAAATATTCACGTTTCTTTTCGGTTATTTTTTTGGAATCGTCTATTCCTTCAAAGAAGATCTTTTTTTTATCAAGTATGACTGCCGCTGCAACAAGAGGTCCCGCTAGCGAGCCCCTGCCGACTTCGTCTATCCCGGCTATTGCACGGTAACCCATAATTGAAAGATCGTCTTCAAAACAGCAGAGACCCAATATCCTCTTGATTTCCTCAAATTCCATATTAAATACTTTACCATCTTGAGGGAGGCCAATATATGATAACAAATTCTCCAAATATGCTATCCCTGCCGACAGTCCCAAAAAACCTGCTGTCAAAACTATTATTCCTATTGTCTCCCATGACAAAGACTTCGTCCGGCCCGACAATTATAACCTGGTTGAGATACTTGATATCCTGTTTGTCAGGAAGGTAACCTTCTTCTAAAAGCTCACCATTTACAAAGATCTCGCCTTCACTGGTAAGGGATATCTCATCACCCTCGACTGCAATCGCTCTCTTTACAAGTTCTTTGTCTTCTTCCAATGGTGAATGGAAAGCAATAATATCGCCCCTGTCAATTTCTCCAAAATCATATGACAGCTTATTTATTATAACCTTGTCCCCGACCATCAAGGTCGGTTCCATGGAAGGTGTGGGAACTATGAATGGTTCAAATATGAAAGTCCTGACAAGTATGGCAATTACTACAGCGCTTATGATGGCAATAAGATAACCGATCACTTCCCTGATTATCTTTTTGGTTTTGTCACTATTTTCTTTTGTGTTTTCAGGCATCAAAGTTTATTTTGTCTTGACTCTTGCTTTCTTCCCGACTCTGTCCCTGAGGTAATACAGCTTTGATCTTCTTACAATACCTTCATTTATTCTTTCAAGAGACTGTATCATAGGTGAATGAAGGAGAAAGGTACGTTCAACTCCAACATTATTAAAAGATATTTTTCTAACAGTAAATGTCTTATTAATACCGGAACCCTGTCTCTTTAAAACGATTCCTTCATATGCCTGGATCCTGTCCTTGTTCTCTTCACTGATCTTAATTTTTACTCTTACTTTATCACCAGGCTTAAAAACCGGCAGGTCAGTCTTAAGAAATTTATTCTCTATCTTATCTATCTTGTTCATATTTTTAGCTCCGCATTAGAAGTTTATTGGATAAAACTTATAAAATATAATGAATTTAGGTCTTTTTGTCAAATAAATCCGGCCTTCTTTTTTTTGTAATATCTACAGACTTTTTTTTGCGCCATTTATCTATCTGTTGATGATTCCCTCCCAGCAGAACAGGCGGCACTTCCATCTCCCGGTATGAAGGAGGCCTCGTATACTGGGGCCAATCCAGCAATCCTTCCTCAAAGGATTCCAGAAGCAGGGACTCTTCACTTCCAACGACTCCGGGAATAAGCCTCAGTATTCCGTCTATAAGGACAAGTGCGGGTATTTCTCCACCCGTTAATACATAATCACCTATAGATATCTCCATATCGACTGAAAGCTCTATAAACCTTTCATCTACACCTTCATACCTTCCGCAAATAAGGATGAGGTTTTCATACCCGGACAGGCGCTTAAAATGCGGCTGGCCAAGTTTTTCACCTTTGGGAGTAAGAAGAATTGTTTTTTGAAGGTCCTTGTCTTTGATTGCATTCTTTTTTTTGATATGGTCCAGGGCCCTGTCAAGCGGCTCGGGCATCATGACCATCCCCGGTCCGCCACCATACGGCCTATCATCTACTTTGCGGTGCTTTCCGGTTGAAAAATCCCTGAGGTCATAAACATTTAGTATGCTTCCTCCACTTGAGAAAGCTTCCCTGGTAACCCCATATTCTGATATATTTTCAAACATACCCGGAAAGATTGTGATTATATCTATTATCATAATTATTAGACTATAAAAATATTATTTTTATAAAGCTGATTATATATTTAATAAGTTGTTTTTTATATAGGTGTTTATCTATTTGACGGACTACTTCTTAAAACCAGGCTGCAGATGAGTCTGTTATATATATTCCGGCAGTTTTTTCAGGATTATCTTTTTCCCGGATAGATCAATATTTTCAATATAATCTTTAATAAGGGGGACATATAAAATATTTCCTACCATACCTGAAAATTCCATATTTCTATTTTCGATTAAAACTGCCAGGTTTTCATTTGAAGTTAAAATATCAACATCCCTGACTTTTCCAATAATGATGCCGTCATTTAAGACCACGCTGCATCCGATCAGGTCGTCTACCCAGAATTCTCCTTTTTCAAGTACGGGCGAATCAAAACCGCTCCTGTAAAGATATTTCCCTCTTAGCCCTTCGGCCCTGCTGCGGTCATCTATTCCTGTAAACTTAATAATTGATACATTCCTGCCTTTAAGTTTCTTTTGCCTGATATTGTCGATCTCTAAAGGCACACTTAAGTCCTGGTCCATAAAGAGTACGGACCCTTTTAAAATAGTATTGGGATAATCAGTTAACATCACAACATTAATTTCTCCTTTAATGCCATGTGGCTTCCCGATTACCCCAATTAATCTTGCATCTACATTATCTTGCGACATTTATTTTAAAAGCTAAAACAAATCTATCAAATAGTATAAAAATCAATCTAATATCTTTACAATTGATGATTTGCCTCTTTTAGCAGACGCTGCTCTCATAACAACCCTTAAAGCATTTGCGGTACGACCTTTTTTCCCGATTACTTTACCGAGGTCATCTTCAGCAACTTTAAGTTTGAAGATAATGGTTTTTTCATCTTCTTCCTCTTCCTCGATATCAACATCATCAGGACTGTCAACCAATTCTTTAACCATGTACTCAAGTAGTTCTTTCACTTCCATACCTCCAAGTTTAATTGTTATAACTACACCTTTAGGTCTACTATATCAAATAGCTTTTGTACTGTATTAGAGGGTTTGGCACCCTTTTTGATCCATTCAACGGCCTTTTCCTTGTCCAGCGTAACAGTCGAAGGATCAGTCTTGGGATCATATGTTCCTATTTTTTCAATAAACTTTCCGTCCCTTGGGGACCTGCTGTCTGCCACTACAATCCTGTAATATGGCTTTTTCTTCGAACCTATTCTAGTTAATCTAATTTTTACACTCAATCCTAAAAACCTCCAACTCTAAAATACTATCTTATGATTTAATAATTATATAGTTTTATTCTTAACTTGCAAAACATTTTTTAAACCCCCGCCTGATCCCCAAAAGGTAAACCCAGCTTGCCCTTGACTGATGAGAAATTTTTCATCATCTGTTTTGTTTTTGCGAATTGCTTAAGTAGTTTATTTACTTCATTAACCGAATTACCGCTTCCCATTGCTATTCTTTTTTTTCTGTTACCATTTATTATATCGGGATTTCTTCTTTCATTTACAGTCATAGAATTAATGATCGCCTCCATCCTGTCAATATGGGATTGATCGAAATCGATCTTTTTAAATGCTTTATTATTTTTTGCGATCGGAAGCATAGACATCACTTTATCAAGAGAACCCATTTTCCTGATAGCCTTAATCTGTTCGAT
>JAZFRP010000116.1:0-3295 GCA_036445715.1 Candidatus Humimicrobiaceae bacterium
ATAAATACTACCAGCAATGCTACTACTCCGTAGGCGGGTTGCGTTACCAGTGTCACAGCTGTTGTTATTATGCCAATGCTTACACCGGCGATCAAAGCTCCCCTTACATTTCCCACTCTGCCGATAATAGCAATCAACAATATTAACAGTATCTCATGCCAGCCTATTCCAGAGTGGACCCAGGTAAACACACCTGTAAAAATACCGGCAAGGCCTCCGGCAACTCCGGAAAAGAACCAGATCATGACAGACACTTTTATGGGATTAATACCGCTTATCATGGCGAGCTCTTCATTATCTGCAAGGGCTCTCATAGTCTCACCATAATTAGTCCTGTAAATAAATAAATACAATCCAAGAGCTATAAGAAGGACCAGCCCAAGAGAGATAAGCTGGGTGCTGGTTAATCCTACACCAAAAAATGAAAGATAATAGGTTTTGCCGACCAGAAAATTACGCACTTGGGAGCCCCAGATCAAATTGATGGAATATCTTATGACAAATGACAGGCCGACAGAGAGTATGATCATCTCTACTTTGCCTACCCCTCTCTTCATTGCCGGCCTGAATACAAGAAGAAATGTGGCAACACTTAATACCCCTGTAAGCAGTGCAGCAGGAATTATGGAAACATAAAAATTCCAACCCAGAATTGTATTAAATGTCACTGCTAAAAATGCGCCCATGGTCAGGTTTTCACCATAAGCAATATTCATAAAGCCATTAAGGCAGAAAATCAAAGTAAAACCTACAGCTGCCACCATTATGGGTGCTGACTCAAGTATTCCTATTACAAAAGTACTTTTCAAGAACATCGCAAACGACATTCGGTCTCCTTTCTCTACATATATCGCTACTTATACTTTTATTTCTGCTAGTCTTTTTTTCTCTGAATTTTTGTTACGAGAATTACGAGATTTTTAAAAGTTCACTGATTTGTTTATTTTCAAGTAGCAGCCTTTTCCGGAAATTAGTTATTAATCCCCGGATCAGGCTGCTACTTGAACTGCTGTTTAAATCCTGTTGTTTAATATTTGATATCAGACAACTGAATCTAAAAAACTACTTCAAATTAACTTATGCAAAAATAAAAGGTTTTTGCTTATTATTGATTTACTGATAACTGAGAAGATATCTCAATTACCCTGGAACCAGCTATAACTTCGATTAATTCTACAGTACCCTCTGCATCTACAAATCTTGATGCACTATAGCTACCATCTACAACTCCTGTAGGTGTGTAGTCAAATGGTCCGGTTGGTCCGACATAGTTGATGTCTTCTCCAGCGTCTATAGCTGCAGCACCTTCCAGGTAATTATATACTTCTTTACCGCCGGGATTGGCAACGGAGAACATAGCATCTACCCAATCTGCTACATCCAGGGAACCGGCCTGCCTGATAGCAAGCATAGTTACGTTCAGGAGATCGTAATACTGCATTGCATATGAGTTTGAAGCTGGAAATGGAAAGTCAGCATAGTCAGCATAGCGAGCATATTGAGGATCGCTTTCCCATGCTTCTGAGTAGTAATCCCATGCAGGTCCATCCTGATATGAGAATCCTACAAAGCTTACTTCTACATGCTGGTTGATGGCATCCATTGTTGCTGCCTGAACAAATTCCGGGAAACCTATATCAGTAGGTCCAATAATGATAAGGGACATACCCAATTCTGCAGCAGTCTTAGTTATAAGTCCGGCATCTGGAGAACTACCAAACAGCAGTATAGCATCAGGATTTAGTGCCTGGATTGCTGTTACTTCTGCCCTGTATGTCTTTCCCTGTTCATAGTCTATTACATCCAGGACGTCCATTCCAGCGATCTCAGCTGCTTCAGCTGCTATTTCTTTCTGCTGCTGTGCACTGTCAAATTCAGCGCCCATTACCACACAGCTAGTTGCGCCTAAGTCCATGGCCCTGATTACAGCTACAACAGCCTGGTCTATATCCTGAGGACTTCCCCTGAACAGAGGTTCTTCTGCTGTACCACCATATATCGGAGATATGCTACCACCGTGCACTGAAGGCATAAGAGGCCTGTTGTTTGTTGCAACATAATCCAGCAGCCAGTCACGGTAGGTCAGGTATTCATAACCTACATTAAGTATTATATCGACCTTATTGACGTCGACATCTCTCTGGACCCACTGCTGTTCGCCAATAGTTCCTTCATCACTATGCAGGACTGTAACTGCTTGACCGAGAGGAGGGTCCTGGTTTACAATTCCAAGTGTGAAGTCTGTTATTGCAGCAAATGGCGGTCCAACAAAAGCAGCTTCCCCTGTCCAGAAGGTTCCGTGACCTATTTTAATAGGTGTTGTATCGGATCCTACTTCAACAGTCTCAGTCACAGTCACTGTCTCGATAACTGTTTCAGTAACTGTCTCTACAATTACTTCAGGATCAGCAGCCGTACATCCACTCAATGTAAATACAGCCGTTACTGTTACTATGGCTAGAACTATTGCCAGCCACATTCCTATCTTTTTCATCTTTTCCTCCTAATTATCTTTTTTTGAAATACAATATCGACATTTATAAAAGAATTGATCGATCCCCCTTCCAATTAATATAATGATAATTCAATCTGAAAAAGAAATATGTTGACCCTCCTTTTTGATTGAAATGATGATAATTCAAACTTTATAAGAAATATAATTAACCCTCTTATTTAAATTAAAATGATTATATTAAAAAATTAAAGTAGAAATAAAGTTGACCCTCTTTTTGATTAAAATAGTGATTTTTCAACATTAAAAAAGAATTATGTTTGACCCTCTTTTTTAAATTAATACGATAAGATCACAATCTTAAAATAGAAGTATGTTTGACCCTCCCCTTCTTTATTTAAAATAATGATATTTTAAACTTAAAAAATATGCTTAAATCTTGAGATTTAAAAATTCATGAAATTTTTTATAAGTGAACAAATGTAATCTATTTGTAATTTATTACATCTAATTATTAAATATATACTCTATTTTGTCAAATACTTTTTAATTTTTGTAACTTATACTATAAAAGTGAACACTATTAGGCTTTTAATCCTTCATAAAAGGCCAATATGTTTTTTGCAGGTGTATCTGGTGTAATAAGATGAGATGGAGCGAAGATCAAGCCGCCTTTTTTACCCCAAAGGTCCCGGGCTTTTTTAATTTCTTCTTTAATCTCATATTGACTGCCATACACTAATAATTTTTGCGAATCCATTGCACCATGTATGCATACCTTATTGCCATATAGACTGTTTAAATTGGTCAGATCCATATCTCTTGCAGATGTCTGGGCAACAT
>JAZFRP010000117.1:0-2876 GCA_036445715.1 Candidatus Humimicrobiaceae bacterium
GGTGCCATCACTATTTCGTCTTTTACCTGTGCTGCCATGGATACGCTGTCCTTGCCTCCATCAGCGGCTATCCCCAGATCCTTCATCAAAGCTCCAAGGGCCCTTGCAGCTTTTAAAAGTTCAGCACCTTCCCCCGGAAGTTTTGCCGGCCACATCCAGTTTACCGAACATTTAATATCCTCAATGCTGCTGATCTTTGCCCATACCATATTTGTAAGTGCCTCGGCAACTGACATCCTGGCTCCTGCAGCAGCATCTACCATCGTCTTTAGTGGTTGCTCCCCTATAGAGAGCGCGGCGCCGGTATGTCCAAAATGGCTCTGTGCCGTAACCGCTACATCAGATACAGGAAGCTGTAGCGGCCCGCAGCATTGTTGGCGTGCGATAAGACCGGTAACACTCCTGTCGACTTTTCGCACAAGGAAGCCTTTTGAACCTACTGAAGGAAGTTTAAATACCATCCTCAGGGCATCCTCTACTGAAAGGTCATGTGGAATATCTAGTTTTTTTATAGGTTTTTCAATGCTTTTAAGTTCAAATGTCTTCTGCGGTATATCTAAAAGTATTTGTCCAAGGTCAAGGTCAACAGGAATCGAACCATTGTCCTTATCATGGACCACTATTCTCCCGTCTCCGGTTATCCTGCCCAGATTCTCAAGGTTTACCTTTTCCCTGTTACAGATAGATTGGATAAGATCAAGTTTTTGGGCAGGGATGAGGAATGCATTTCTTTCCTGGTATTCTGCACTCCATATCTCAAGTACTGACATTGTCCGGTCACCAAGCTCTATATTCCTTATCTCGATCCTTCCGCCTGCCGGTTCGACTATTTCTGTCAATACATTACAGGGACCGCCTGCTCCCTGGTCGTGAACACTTAATATGGGATTCTCGTCCCCCATTTCAATGCAAGCCCTTATAACACGGTTAAGTTTCTGTTCCATCTGGGCATTTCCTCTTTGGACCGCATTAAAATCCAGCTCTTCCCGTGCTTCTTCCTGAATAAGACTGGATGCAGCTCCGCCTCCTACTCCTATCCTGTAAGCGGGCCCTCCTATCTGTATTATAAGCATATCCCGGTCAGGTTTTTCCTTGGCAGTGTGCCTGTCGTCCATCTGTCCTATACCGCCGCTAAACATTATTGGTTTTACCCATTCGCGTCTCTGGCCACCCGGGAGTCTCAGTCCAAAAGTCCTTGTAAACCCCTGGATAACCGGTTCTCCGAATTTGTTTCCATAATCTGATGCGCCATTACTCTCCCCTATCATAATGTCAAGCGGAGCGGCCATATTTGACGGATATATAAAATCTTTATCTTCACCGGGTATGTCGTAATCCGGGATGTTCAGATTCCCGGTACAATAACCTGCGGTCCCGGCTATCACAAGTCCCCCTCTTCCCGTAGCTTCGACATCCCTTATCCTTCCGCCTGTGCCTGTCTCGGCACCGGGGAAAGGAGCTATTCCGCTTGGAAAATTATGTGTTTCTGCTGTAAGTATCAGGTGATAAGTAGACTGCCTTTTAATAAATGGTGAGCAAAATCCCGGCCTTGCCGGAATTATAGTGGATATATCATAGCCCTTTATTGCACTGGAATTGTCCTTAAATGCGATGATGCTGTTTGAAGGATTAGCTTCCATGGGAGCCTGGATAAGTTGAAATAAAGTTTCAGGGACCTCTTTTCCGTCAAGGATCAATCTCCCCTTAAAGAACCAGTGCCTTGAGTGTTCACTGTTTGCCTGGCTGAGCTGGAAGCATTCGACATCTGTGGGGTTCCGGCCGATCTTATTTGCAAAAAGGTCAAAATAGAAATCTATATCCCAGTTGTCGAGTCCCAGTCCCATTCTGTCATTTATCTCCTCAAGTGCAGCGGTACCTTTCTCCAGGATTGGAACAGTGCAGATTTTTTCCGGCATTATTCCGGTCCTGAATGATTCCAGTGGTTTGCTGTAAAGGTTCTCTGTCATCCTGTCATGGTTTGCATTTATGAATGCTTCCCTGTCAGTATCTTTTCCCGGAAGATATCTCCTTGATCTTTCAAGACGGATTATACTATCAAGACCACAGGAATGGCATATTGCTACAGCATTTGTAGAATATGCTGTCTCAAAATTCATACGGGGACCGAGTTCTATTATATTTCCATTTCCGATAATGGATGAGGGTGAGAATTTATCAGGTTCGAAAGTCTCTGAAAGAAGCCAATTAAGTGTGTGGAGCTCCCGGGATCTAAGTTTGCGCCGGGTCTCAATATAGAAACAGTATTCAAGATCCTCTCTGATCGCGCGGTAGAAGTGTAGCAATATTATTATCCTTCCTGCAGTTCAAAAATCCCTTATTATATATCATTTAACCTGTCAATTATTTCATCTATATATCTTAGATGATAATTATAGTCAAAAAGTTCCTCAAATTCATCAGGATTGAATAGCCCTGATACCTTTTTATCCCTGGAGATATTTTCCTTAAAACTTCCTTCATTGTTCCATGCATCATGGGCAGTTGACTGGACTATTAAATATGCATCATCACGGTCCATCCCCTTATCAATAAGTGCAAGCAGTACTCTCTGTGAAAATATTATCCCACCATATTTCATGAGATTTCGTTTCATATTGTTTTCAATAACACCCAGTCCGTCTATAACAAAATATGCTTTATCGAGGATATAATCCAGGATGGCAAAACTATCAGGAAATATGACTCTTTCAGCAGAAGAATGGGATATATCCCTTTCATGCCAGAGGGAAATATTTTCCATAGCAGTTATTGTATTTGACCTGAGCACCCTGGCAAGCCCGCCTATTCTTTCACATAATATGGGATTTTTCTTATGAGGCATCGCAGAAGAGCCTTTCTGGCCTTTTGCAAATGGT
>JAZFRP010000118.1:0-2771 GCA_036445715.1 Candidatus Humimicrobiaceae bacterium
TATTATTTTCTTTTAAGGCTCTTATGATCGCATCAAATCTTTTCCGACGGGAAATGATCGCCATATCTTTAAGTTTTATCCCGCCATATAAAATTATTTGTTCTATATTTTCTGCCAGTGACTGGGCTTCTTCCCTGATCGTCTTATTAATATCAAAAAGGACCAGTGATTCTTCGTTTTCTTCAAATGCTTTAAACTCCTTTACAAACCTGTTCTCATTCCGGGATATTACACTGTGGACGGAATCGATTATTTCAGGTCCTGACCTGAAATTTGTAGAGAGGAAAAAATTTTTTGTCTCCTCTTCCTTAAAGCAATCCCATTTGTCGAAATTTAAAATATTATCGATACAGGCGCCCCTGAAGGAATATATCCCCTGGTCATCGTCACCGACTATCATAATATTATTGTTACCTTTCTTATACAGAAGCGTCATCAGCTGAGCCTGTGCTATATTTGTATCCTGGAATTCATCAATAAAAATATACTTATACTTTGATCTATATCTTTCCTGGAGTACTTTTTTCCCGGATAGTAAGAAATACGGCATAAAAACCTGGTCCTGGTAGTCTACTATATTGCGGGCCGACTTTATCTTTTCATATTTAAGATAGATCTCGAACAATTCACTTGATATACCGATCAAAGCCTCTTCCCCTGACGACAATGCCCTGCTTTTATATGAAGCCAGTATTTTTTCATATTCAGAGATATATTTATAAAAATCCTCTGGTGAAATGAGGTTATTTTTAAGATTTTGAATAAAGCCAAGCATATTCTGGAGGAATAAAGCGGGGGTCTTCCCGATCTTAATATTTGAAAATGAAAAATCCTTTAATATCCCGTAAAGGATCTGCCAGGACTGACTGCCTGATATCAGCCTGAAATCCTTTCCAAGTCCAAGTTCAAAACTATTGTCATATATAATATCATTTCCGAAAGAATTAAAGGTATGTATATCCATACTGCTGATATCTTCAAGACCATTTAATCTCTCACCTATTCTTTTCCTCATATTCTCTGCAGCATTCCTGGTAAAGGTCACAGCAAGTATCTCATCCGGGCCGCACTTCTTTTCTTCAAGTATGGATGCGATACTATTTATAAGAACCCAGGTTTTACCTGATCCCGCACAGGCTATGACCCTTTTTATGGGAGCATCACTATTTATTATTTCAATCTGCTGTTTTGTGCCAGTATTTTTATTAACCATAGAACCTCGGACACAAGATCTTGTAATCACAATATTTGCATGACATATATTTATCCGGAGAAGGACCAAATGACTCTTTTTTTATCTTTCTGATCAATTCACATAAACCAGATTCAATATCTCCTCTTTCATAATAGTCCCCGGGCAATATATATTCTGTTTTTTTGTCATCACCAAGGACTAAATATTTCATTATAGCCCTTCCCTGTTTTAATTTATTAAGACTCTTATCACTGTCAAGAGCCAATCTGTAGAATCTTAACTGCATTTCCTCTTCAAGGTCCTTCTTACTGTATCCTTTTGAACCTGATTTGAAATCAATTAACTCGATGCTACCATCAGGAAGTTGGTTTATCTGGTCTATTCTGCCCCTTATTCCATCACCTTTTAATTTAAAATTAAACCCTTCCTCCATTGTGGTCCCGGCCCCTGCAGGTGGCATGAAATTTTCATAATACCTTTTAAAATCTTCAAGTGCTGTGGATAGAAGTTCTTTTTTTATAAATAAGAAATCAAATCTTTCTTCCTCAAAATTCTTCTTGATTACTTTTTTAAATTCATCCCAGGTCCTGTCTTTTTGCTGCCTGTCAAAAAACTCTTTTAAAACATTGTGATATATCTTCCCGGTCTTAAGGTTAAGATTATCTTCTTCCGGGACTTTATAGAAATATTTTACCTTATACTTAAAAGGGCAGTCCCTGTATGTATTAAGACTGCTGTAATTAAAAATAGGCGGATACTTAGTGTATGGATCATTTTTATTGAGAGTTGGTTTTACAATATTCCACCACTCACTCCCGGGATAAAAATATTTCAGTTCCAGGGCCCCGCCGATAAAGTGCCTGAAGTCTACCTTCCGGCCTTTGGCTGCCCTGGCCACAGATACCATCATCTTTTTCTTTAGCAACCATCTCTTATCCGTATCGTGGGAGACTCTATTGGCTGCATCATCTTTCTTTTTATTACCAATACCTACAGCTGCTGCCTTTATTTTCTCAAAAAATGTTGAAATACCCCTGGACCTGCTTGATGTAATAAAAAGCTTTTCCCTTGCTCTTGTGATCCCATTAAAAACCAGTCTTATCTCTCCTTCCATGTGCTCCTTTTGCAATTGCCGGGGTGAGCATTCCTCTCCTTCCTTTATAGCCCTGAAGACCTGAAGATCGAATATTTGCGGTTGCCTGAATTTTGAAGGGAGATAATTATTATTAATAAATGGAAGAAAAACTGATTTATACTCCATACCTTTGCACTGGTGGAAGCTTAAAATATTTACAGCTCCCTTTAATGACTGCTCTCTTGTACTTTCCTCGATTTCTTCCAGAAAATTATTTTCAATGAGGTTTTCCAGATAATCCATATATGACCCGATATTGTTGTCGGGATAGGTCCTGCTGTATTCTTTTATACTTTCAAGAAAATCTCCTATGCCGACCCATGCAGAATATAAATAATCCTGGAAGGAAACTCCACCGCTACCCTCAAGAAGTTTAAAGAGCCCCGATACCGGATCTTCTATAAAATCCATCAAGAAGTCATATATACTATTATCCATTTT
>JAZFRP010000119.1:0-4387 GCA_036445715.1 Candidatus Humimicrobiaceae bacterium
ACATAACAGAGATAGAACCGGTCGCACATCATGGTTCAAATGGCTTTACGGATGACCTCCTGAATTCTCTTCTAAAAGAAATAAATTCTAAAGACAAGACTTTCCTATCGTCCCCCGCAACTGAAAAGTATGAAGTAAAAAGATATAATAAATCCGAATCGCCAGGAGCAGGCACCAAAGAAGACTTAATACTTAAAAACAACTTTTTATCATCGATACTCATACCTTTAAAACATAATGACAGCATCCTGGGATTAATAAATATTTTTTCCGGTCACAAGAACTCATTCAGGGAGCAGGAAAACAGGATCCTTCTAAAGATTGCGAATAATCTTTCAAATGATATAAGAAGGCTAAAATTAGAGATACAGCTAAAAGATACAATGAAACAGCTTCAAAGGGCACTTTATGAGACCATTGATGCCATAACACTCATGAGTGAGATAAAGGACCCTTATACTTCCGGACACCAGAAGAGAGTAGCAATTATCTCAAGTACAATTGCTGCAGAGCTAGGACTTTCAAAGGATACGATAGATGGTATTTATGTTGCGGGTCTTCTCCATGATGTAGGCAAGATCTCAATTCCTAATGACATCCTCGCAAAGCCCGGAAAACTTAATGAAGGTGAATTTTTAATCATCAAAAATCATCCTATTGTCAGCTATAATATCCTGGAGCATATCGAGTTTCCCTGGCCCATAGCAAGTATCGTGAATCAACACCATGAAAGAATGGACGGATCAGGATATCCTTATGGAATACAGGGTGAGGAAATGTCAGTTGGATCAAGAATACTTTCAGTAGCAGATGTTGTAGAGGCAATGACAGCCCATAGGCCTTACAGGCCTGCTCTTGGTCTGAAAAAGGCGCTTTCTGAGATCGAAAAGAATAAAGGGATCCTTTATGATCAGGAGATAACCGAAGCATGTGTGAAAGTATTTAAAGATAAAAAGGTAAAACTATAACAGATACGCGGTATATTGTCTTCTTCTCCCCACAATTACTCTTTAATTATTTTATATCACCAATATATCGGTCTGTATCTAATCAATTGTAATATTATCAATAATATATTAATAATTATTATATTATTAATATATATATCATCATTAATATTGCCTCAAATAATCGAACATTACTTTATTTTTTTTGCTATAATTGTATAAAATTTGAAGATAGTATTTGTAATTTCTCCAAAGTAGACTGAAAGGAATGCAAATTGAATGTCTTGATTACTGGAGGACACGGATTCCTGGGATCACATATAGCTGAACGTTTCGCCCGGGATAAACATAAAGTAGTGATCGTAGACAGTCAATCAGGTACTCATGCAGACCGACCAAAGTTTAAGCATAAATCATATGAACTGGATAGCGCCAGCCCTTATTGTGAAAATATATTTGAGTCTAAGAAAATCGACCTTGTCATACATCTTTCCAATCAAAAGAAAAAAGACTCTTTAACTGGAAAACTTGATCTTGAAAAAGATACAGATTTCTCCGGTCTTGCAAATATGCTAAACCTGGCGGAAAAATATGGAGTCACAAAGTTTGTAATAGTGATCCATTCATCCATATACGGTAATCCTGGAAATGAAGGTGACCTTCCATTTAAGGAAACAGACATTCCCAAACCTGTGACTCCTGAAGGTATGAGCGGTTATATAAAGGAGTACTATTGCAAAAAATGGAGTGAACTTTTCAATCTTAAGACTTTATGTATAAGAGCATCAAATATTTACGGCCCCGGTAGAAAGCTTGCCCCGGGATCAGGAGTGATAACATCATTTATAGATAATATCTTAAACAGGAAAAACCTCACAATTAGCGGCTATGGCGCACAGACACGTGATTTTATTTATATTGATGACTTTATTGATGCCTTATATATTGCATCAATTGATAAAGAATGCAGTGGTGTGGTAAATATCTCTTCAAATAAAGAATATTCAATTAATGATCTTGCGAACACATTATCCAATCTGTTTAAAGTAAAAAAGATCGATTATAAAAATGAATTAAAAGACTTTGTCAAACGGTCCCGCCTGGATAATTCCAGGATCAGAAAGCTTGGCTGGAAACCAAAACTTTCCCTCGAAGAAGGTCTGAAAAAGACTTACAGGTGGTACAAGGAAAAAAGGGAAACTGAAAGAAAAAACAATACTTTAGCTTCAAAGATCCGAAAAGTATTTAAAAACTTGCCGCGGGAGATTATTGCATACATAGAGAATATCCTCATCTTTTTAGTCATTGCATTCATGCAGTATAATCATCTTTTCCTGGATCTGTATTCTTTTGAACTTGGTCTTGATTATAGCCTTATATATATAGCAGTAATGGGTATATTGTGGGGGCAGCGCCAGGCTTATCTTGCAATGATACTGTCTTCGGCCCTTTATATCGGGACATCACTGCTGTCGGGTACCGATATAGTTACTTTTATATATTCTCCCGAGAACCTGCTCAGGCTTTCGGCATATATCTTAATAGGAATACTTACCGGATATTCAATAGAAAAAAGGAACAGGGACCTGGAAGCCAAGGATTTTGCTCTTAAAAGCCTTCGTAATAAATATGATTTCCTAAATGATATTTACAATGAGACAAGAGTTGTAAAAGATGAACTGCAGAGCCAGATAATTGAGACTGAGGATAGTTTTGGTGTCATATATGGCATAGTCCAGGAAGTAGACAGCCTGGAGATAGAAAAGATCTTTTCTGCTTCAATTGATGCCATAGAGAGGATAATGAAGACAGACTCAGTCTCGATCTATACTGTAAATAGAGCTGACAGTGATAATAAATTCCTAAGGTTAAAAACAAGGTCAAATAGCCTAAAAGAAAAGATTGAAAATTCCATCAAGGTCAGCAAGCATCCTGAACTCAAAGAAGTCCTAAAGACAAAATCCCTATATGTAAATTACAAACTTAAGGAAAACGTACCAGTGATGATAGCTCCAGTCATTGATGATAGAAATGTAATAGCTATTGTGTCACTTCATAAGGTTGCTTTTGAAACGCTTACCATGCATTATGAAAACCTGTTCCAGACAGTAATAAGCCTTGTGACCAATGCACTCAAGAGAGCATATTTCTTTGAAGCAAGCCTGAAAGATAAGAGATATATCCCGAATACAAGGATATTAAACTCTGATACCTTCGATAAGATCCTGGAGGAAGTAAAGAAAAAAGAAGAAGAACTTGGCATGAGTTATTCTATTCTAAAAATAGCTCCCCCGCATAAATCTATAAATACTCTTTCAAATAAAATAATTGAAGGGATAAGGGATAATGACTATATCGGTATGAGCAAAAAGAAAGAGATATTCATACTTCTATCAAATACCCGTCATAGCTATGCACACATTGTTATAGACAGGTTAAAAAGCAGCGGTATCAAATCAGTAATAGTCTCAGAAGGAACAGATGATCTATAATAATATATATTATGGCGCATACGCCATATTTCTGGTCCATCTACTTATCAGCCTGATATACTTCGCATTTATTCTCCGCAAGAACACCCTCCAACAAAGCATATTCCGGTTTTTAATAGTTTTTCTGCTCCCTGTCCTTGGACTTCTTTTCTTTGTGATATCCGGTATTTTTAACAGGGTATTCAAGGAAAAACAAAATGTAGAGGAAAGTTATCAGAAATATATCAAGGATCAGGAACAGGTTGATTATATAGAGGATATTGATTTTAAGAGGGAAATGAATACCATTCCCATCAGTGATTCGCTTACCATGGGTTCCCAACAGGAAAGAAGGGCCTTCCTCGTAGAGTTGCTAAAAAAAGATTACACAAGATATATCAAAGTTCTCCAAAAAGCAGTTGAAAATGAAGATTCAGAAACATCCCATTATGCGGGAGCAGCTCTGATGGAGATCAGGAAACAATTTGAGATAATGCTTCGAAACTCCAATAAAGCATATGAAGAGAATAAAAAGGATACCTTTGCCATTAAGGAATATATAGATGCAATCAAGAAGTATTTAAACAGCGGACTCCCGGACAATATCGACAAGCAGGAATTCAGGATAACACTTTCCTATCTTCTGGAAAAATACCTGGAAAAGGATCATACCGCAAAACAGTATTATATAGATAAGATAAATACCGATCTCGAACTTGAAAACATAAAAGAGGTAGAGGATTACACTAAAAGATTCTGTAATCATTTTCCTTCAGAAGAGGAACCTTATTTTATGCTTCTAAAATATTTTTACAGCATAAATAATTATAAATCCATATTAAAAGTCGTTAAGCTCATAAAAAAAAGATTTTCAAGCTTAAACGAAAATAATAAAAAAATATTTAAATACTGGGAGAGATTCATATCTGATGCTTTTTAGGAGAATCCTGATAATACTAGTGATCCTTT
>JAZFRP010000120.1:0-3203 GCA_036445715.1 Candidatus Humimicrobiaceae bacterium
TCTACTAAGAGTGCAAGAATTATCGCAATTGTGGTGGTCTTTCCAGCCCCGGGTCCACCTGAAATTACACAGAAATTATTCAAAGTTGCAGCTAATGAAGCAATTTTATGCCAGTTAATATCGTTGACGTCGGTTTTGGGGAAAAGTCTTGCCAGGCTATCATGTAAGAGGGGCAAATTTATTTCACTGATATCCTCTTTTACCCGGTATTTTATAGAATCTGTAAGTTTTTTTTCGTAATCCCAGTAACGATAAAGATAAAGCCTGTTTTTGTTATCAAGAATAAGTGGGCAAATGTCACCGGGCGTTCCCACCACTGAGATTGAGGAGAGCTTTTGTTTCCATATGGAAAGTTTTGGACATACAATAGGATCATTACCATTTTGTTTTTCAAGGAGTACATTTTCGGCAAAAGAAGCAAGATCAAGACAGACATCTCCGCTTCTGGTAGCGCTGCTGACAAGGGCTGAACCAAGAAAAATATCCGGGTCATCATTGTTGGAAAGCTGTGATATAAACCTAGCAAAATGGATATCTATTTCAGACAGCAATCCTGTTTGATAAAGGGTTGTTATATTGTCTTTCCGCATATCCTGATCATCCTGAGACCTTTAATAACCCGGAATAAGTGATCGCCCGAGCGCATTAACCAGTTCAATATTTGGAAGATCGTTATAGATGCCAAATTCCGAGCTTTTCTCAGGATCAACTCCTCTCAGAAATATGTAAAATACACCGCCAAAATTTGATTCATACCTGTAACCCGGCATCCGTAATCGTAAATACTGATGAAGTGCGAGGACATATATATGATATTGCAAAATATAAAACTCATTTTTCATGGTTTCATACAAAGAATCTTTTTTATAAAACTCTATACCTTTGCCTAAAAAATTCGATTTCCAGTCTACAAGATAATAGCGACCATTATAAAAGAATATTAGATCGATATATCCTTTCATAAAGCCTTCTGTCGGCAAGAACGTAAGCTTCCCAAGCTTACCGGGAAATCCCGAGGAGATATTGAGAGTACCGTGATCTGCGAAAATTCTTTTAAGTCTTTGTGGTGTAACAGGTTTTAGCGGGAAGTAAAATTCCATCTCATTTATTCTGTCCTCCCATTGAATGGAAGATAAGAATAGATCCTTTTTTTCCATCAAGAGCGGAACGGAAAGGACCTTTTTTATCGTGTTATATACTGTCTCTTTCCATAACAGATCAAAGCCGTATTCTTTTAATTTTTCCGTCACTAACAGCTCCTGGTTTTTATAATTTACTTCGGCAAAATCAAGATGTTCAAATATATCATGGAATAATATCCCGGCTTGGGATCCTTTTGGAAAGGAAAAAATATCAATCTTAGCATGCTGTTCACTAAAATCAGAATGACCGGATGGGCCTGAATAATCAGGAATACTACCTTGGATGTCCCAGTGTGGTTCAAAGTATGCATCCCGATCAGGAAGCTCGATTTCTGATATCTTTCTTGATACCAGTGATGAATAACTTGAAATCCTCCACGTTTTGTCAATTTTTCCTGTAAACTTTCTACAAGAAAGCTTTTCCTTTTTTTCCTTTTGAGGCTTATATTTTTTTTCGGTTTTTATCGGCAGATAGGAAAGTTTGATCGTTCCTTCTGATTCGCTAACAAGATCTTTTAAATCAATTAAAAGATCTTCATCTTTTTTTCCTGAAAAACTTTTTTTTACTGAATCTACAATGTTATCTTTATCAGCGCCGGCTTGATAGTGAAAAAGATAGGCCATGGCAGATGTTTCTGCCGTATTGATACGACCCCACACAAGGTAGCATCTCATCTTTGCCCTGGTTAAAGCTACATATAAAAGACGCAAATTTTCTGCTAAAAGCTCATTTTGGGCAAGGGCAACGTTTGCATCAAACTCTTCCGAGCCAAGATCAAGTTTCAGGTTCTTGTCTGTGCTATTATCATGAAAGATAATCTCTTTGTTTCTAATTTCCGAGCCTTCCCACCCAAATGGACAAAAGATTATCTTGTATTCAAGACCCTTACTTTTGTGAATGGTTATTATTGTTATAGCGTTATCATCGTTTTCAAGACGAAGCTGATGCTCTTCAAGACGGGGAGATGTCGGATTTCTTTGTTCTGACAGCCATTTTATAAGACCTGCCGTTCCAAGATTCTTTTCCATTGATTCCTTGTGGAGTATTTCCGCAAGGTGAAGAACATTTGTAAGTCTCCTTTCTCCATTAGAAAAAGAAAGAAGACGTCCCTTTACTTTCTCCTTTGCCATAAACATACGAAACATCCTGATAAAACCGTATCTGTTCCATAAATGAAAATATTCTCTGAAGTCGCCAAGACGGCTTTCCCACCAAAAAGTATCTTCACTTGCCGAATCAAGTTTTTCACCAGTAACACCCATCATATCTGTTGCGAGGGCCGATTTTAGCCGTCTCTCATTAGCCGGTTCTGAAATACTTGAAAGGAGTCTTTCCATCTCCATTGATTCATGGGAATCAAAAATGTTTCCTGCACTATGTAGAACTGATGGAATCCCCTTTGCTGAAAGATACTCTTTAATAATCCGCGCCTGTCTATTTGTACGTACAAGGACAGCTATATCACCCGCCTCAATTTGATCTGTACCGTGTGAAACAAGCAAAGAGATCTCATCGGCAACGGCGCTTGCAATCCAATTTACAGCATCATTTTTATTTATCGGTTTATCCCCCTGGGAGTCTAAGTACCAAAATTTTAACGGCGGGCCGGATAATTCTGCAAAAGGTTCATTTCCTTTTGCCGGTATTCCTTCCTCAAAGGGAATCTCGTCAAAAACAAATGGGTCTTTGACCCTGGAAAATATAGTGTTTAATGCTTTTATCAGACGAGGCTCTGAACGCCAGTTCTCTGAAAGCGTATATTTTGCATCTGCATTTTTTGCCGCTTTCATGTAAGAAAAAATATCAGCACCCCGAAAGCTGTATATTGCCTGCTTTGGATCCCCTATCATAAATAAAACGCTGTCTTCTGAAGTGAAAAGCCTTGAAAATATTTCATACTGGATAGGATCGGTATCCTGGAATTCATCAACAAGGGCAGCCTTGTATTTCTGTCGTATTGCCGTTGCAAGCGGATTTCCTCTATTAACATCATCTTTTTGCAAGGCTTCTTTTACCATTGTTAGAAGGTCGTCAAAGAATTGTATATTATTCTTTCTTTT
>JAZFRP010000121.1:0-5226 GCA_036445715.1 Candidatus Humimicrobiaceae bacterium
CAAAATACTTTATTATCTCCTTGATCACACTATCCTTATTCGGAATAATTGCTTTTTCTAAATTCGGTGTCATCGGAATCGAGCTATTTTTTGAACCAATTCTTTTAATAGGATAATCTAAATAATCCGAATACTCTTCATTGACCTGGTAGCTTATTTCTGCTGCAATACCGCTTCTCTCTATTCCTTCTTCCAGGATAAGCAGTTTATTTGTCTTTTTCAGGGACTCTCCAATTATTTGTGTATCAAGAGGAACGAGAGTCCTCAGATCGATTACTTCGATATCAATACCATGGCTTTGCTCCAATTCCCCGGCAACTTCCTCAGCTACTTTTACCATATAGGACACAGCGACAATAGTCAGGTCCTTACCCTTCCTTCTCACAATTCCCTTGCCAAAAGGTACTGTATACTCTTTTTCGGGGACTTCTCCTTCAGTTTTATATAATTTTTTATGCTCAAAAAATACTACAGGATTTCCGTGATTAATCGAGGTCTTTAGCAAACCTTTTGCATCATAGGCATTTGACGGGATCGCTATGTTTAAGCCCGGGATGCCCATAATCATAGACTCCAGGCATTGTGAATGATGTGGTCCTGTTCCATTTCCAGCTCCTCCGGGGAGTCTTAATACAAAATTCAGATTGAACTGATCACCCGACATAAACTTTATCTTGGATACCTGGTTTAATACTCCATCAAAGCAAACTGCTACAAAATCAGAAAACATCATCTCTACTATTGGTTTCATTCCCATCAATGCAGTACCGATACCAAGTCCCAATATTGAATTTTCTGATATCGGTGTATCAATGATACGTTCAGGTCCAAATTCTTCATATAAACCAGTAGATACGCCAAAACACCCCCTGTAGCCCTGGCCGACATCTTCGCCGATCAAAACAACATTTTCATCCTTTGCCATTTCTTCCCGCATTGCTTCTCTTAAAGCATCTGAATATTTTATTACTCTCATAATACCTTTCTATTGAACTATGGAATCGTCAAATTCCGGATAATCACCCTGTAAGGCAAACTCCGAAGCTTCTGAGATTATCTTATTTACTTTATCCTCTATTTTCCTGATCTCTTTTTCACTTATTTTATCTTCTAAAAGCCTGGCCTTATAATTTTTAATAGGGTCCAGTTTTTTCCATCCATCAATTTCTTTTTTTGTCCTGTAAGGTCTATTGTCAAAAGCTGAATGTCCCAGCCACCTGTACGTTTTACACTCTATAAGTGCAGGTTTTGAATTTTTCTTGACATAGTTGATGAGTTCGACAGAATTTGAATATACATCCTCGACATCATTACCGTCCACTACTTTGACTTTTATTCCAAATAATTCTGCTTTTTCCCCAATACTTACTTTTGAAGTGTTTTTGTAATGTGTCCCCATTCCATACAAATTGTTTATACATACATAGAAGATGGGCAGACCCCATAGTGAGGCTATATTTAATGACTCGTAAAATGTCCCCTGATTAGAAGTACCGTCTCCAAAAAAACATTGAACACAGGAATTCATCTTTTTATTCTTAATAGCTTTTCCAACACCAAGTGCTATTGGAAATTGAGCACCTAAAATCCCCTGTGCTCCCAGATTATTATGCTCCTTGTCGAAGAAATGCATCGATCCTACCCTGCCCTTACATAGACCTGTTTCCTTCCCCAGTATCTCTGCAAGAAACTTCCCGGGTTCTGTACCAAATGCAAGACCCTGTCCATGCCCTCTGTGAGTTGGTAAAATATAATCGTCTTTTTCCATGCTTAAAACTGTGCCAACAGCCGAAGCTTCTTCTCCAATCCATAAATGGACCGATCCATTTACAACTCCGGTGGTGGCAAATTCATATACCTTTCTTTCAAATTGCCGGACCAGAAGCATTTTTTCAAATAATTCAAGTTTCTTTTCTTTTGGTATTTTCATGGACTTCCCTGTGTAATAAAGATTTTAATAATGCAATACTTTGCTTTCATTTTCAATATTATGTAATTATGTTCAGTTTGGTACATAATTACATATAATAATCTTATTAG
Organism: Candidatus Humimicrobiaceae bacterium; assembly: GCA_036445715.1. Classification (GTDB taxonomy): domain Bacteria; phylum Actinomycetota; class Humimicrobiia; order Humimicrobiales; family Humimicrobiaceae; genus M55B120. The sequence goes on from JAZFRP010000121.1 coordinate 2,041, forward strand.
TAATAGGTGTCAATTATGATCGTGTTAATTGGAAATAGGCTGGATCATTTTCTTTTGCCACTGCTGCTTTCTTCCAGCAGCTCATTCCACTTCTTATCGGTCTCGCCCTGGATCTCATCCAGCAAATACTCATTCTGTGGTTCAAACAGGTGCCTGAACCTTCTCTGTTGCTTGAGCCATCCGGCTACATCGGTCTTTTTCTTTTTTGGATCAAAACTAAGCTTATATTTTCCATCCTCGACTTCATAGAGGGGCCAGATGCAGCTGTAGACAGCTTCCCTTGCAAGCTTTATGGTATCTTTCGGGTCATATACCCAGCCTGTGGGACAGGGTGCGATCACATTAATAAATGCCGGGCCTTTGGTCTCGAAAGCCTTTTTTGATTTCTTTACAAGGTCCTTCCAATGGCTGACAGAGGCCTGTGCCACATAAGGTATCTCGTGAGCGGCCACTATCCTGGTAATGTCCTTTTTGTAATGAGGTTTTCCGGGTATCTCTTTTCCTGCGGGGCTGGTTGTTGTCGATGCACCAAAGGGTGTGGCACTTGATCTCTGGACGCCAGTATTCATATACGCACCATTATCATAACAGACATATACAAAGTCATGCCCTCTTTCAAGTGCACCAGAAAGTGATTGAAGACCTATATCATATGTCCCGCCATCACCGCCAAAAGCAGCAAAATATATTTCACCGTTTATCTTCCCTCTTCTTTTTAATGACCTGTAGGCACCTTCTACACCGCTTATCGTTGCAGCAGCATTTTCAAAGGCACTATGAATAAATGGGGTATTCCAGGAAGTATATGGATATACAGTAGTTGAAACTTCAAGACATCCTGTCGCATTTGCTATTACAACTGGTGTATCTATTGAAGAAAGTACCAGATTAACCACGACTCCAGCACCGCAGCCTGGACACAGCCTGTGGCCGCATGCCAGTTTTTGTGGTTTTTTAACAATTTCTGTGATACTTACCATTTTATTTCCTTACTCCAAGATGCCTTATTATGACCTCGGGCCGTTTTCCCTCTTCTTCCAATAATTCAAGAAATACTTTTCTAATATCTTCCATGCAGATATCCCTTCCACCAAGACCATATATGTAATTGATAATATTTGGTTTAGATCCAGACTCGTAAAGGGCCGACCTTGTCTCTGTAAACAATGGTCCGCCACTGGCACTAAATGCTTCAGATCGGTCAAGGATTGCCAGGCTCTTTAAATTTTTTGTTATCTCTATTATTTTTTCAGCAGGAAATGGCCTGAATAATCTGGGCTTTATAAGTCCGGCTTTTATTCCCTCAGATCTTAAACTATCCACTACGGCCCTTGTTGTACCGGCAGTAGAAGACAAGACCATGACTGCTACTTCAGCATCTTCCATCATATATGATTCTACAATTGATTGATGCCTGCCCGAAAGTGTTTCAAATTCTTCAGAAACTTTTTTGATAATACCGAATGAATCTTTTATCGAATCAGCTTCCTGCTTTTTGGTCTCAAAATAATACTCACTGGTCTGGTAGGGACCATAAGTCAGGGGATTTTCTATATTTAATAAAGAATAGTCAGTTTTATACTCTCCAGCAAAACCTCTTACCTGATCATCTTCCAAGGATTCCAGTACTTCTGTACAGTGACTGGTAATAAAGCCGTCAATCATGACCATAACAGGAAGCCTGACATCTTTATTTTCAGAGATCCTAACTGCTTTTATGACATTGTCGTATCCTTCCTGGGCATTTTCAGAATATAGCTGAATCCAGCCGCTATCCCGTGCTCCCATTGAATCACTATGGTCACAACCGATATTTATCGGTGATGATAGTGCCCTGTTGGCTACAACCATTACCATGGGAAGCCTTAAGCCGGAAGCGACTCCCAGGAGCTCCCACATAAGGGCAAGCCCGGCTGAAGAAGTTGCAGTCATCACTCTTGCTCCTGCTGCTGATGCTCCAATACATGCACTCATGGCGCTATGCTCGCTTTCCACAGTAATAAATTCTGTGTCCAAAACACCGTCATGGACATATTGGGAAAATTCCTGGACGATACCTGTTGCCGGTGTAATGGGAAAAGCTGCCACCACATCAGGATTTATCTGTCTCATTGCCTCTGCAATTGTTGCATTTCCAAGAAGAGCAACCTTACTCATTATTTTGACCTCATCTCTATAGCATCTTTAGGACATTCAACGGCACATATCCCGCAACCTTTACAATAGTCCAGGTCTATCTTTGAAATCTCATGCCCGGTGGTCACTTCAACACATCTTTCTGGGCAATATATAAAACATAGCATACAATTGGAGCACTTATCCTTATTTATATAAAAGTCTTTGGTCCGCCACTGGCCTGTCTTATATTTTACTGAATTTCCTGCATCTAGAATCAAGCCTCCTATTGGCATATCCAGGTATCCCATTATCTTTTTACTTTTCCGGATCTTTCCTTTATCAGGCATCTTCTTTTACCTCCTCATAGGCCCTTTTAGCTGCTGCTATATTAGCTTCTACAATAGGAGCGGATATCTTTTTTGATAATGTCTTCTTAATAGTATCATCAAGGGTCTTAAGCTTTAATAGACCCATCACTTTCACCAGGGCACCTACCATAGGGGTATTAGGCATGACTTTTCCTATGGTTTCTAATGAGATCTTTGATGCATCAACTGTATAAAGGGAAATATCCTTATCATCATTATTTTGAAGTAGTGGCAAGATCCTGCCTGGATCCCAAGGAGTATTTAAAATAATAGATCCCCCGTCCCTGATCCCTTCTGTTACATCAATTGTTTCCAATAAAGTCTGGTCCAGTACCGTGACAATATCGGGATTACTTATCTGGCAGTGTATGTCGATCACTTCACTGCTGATGCGGTTAAAAGATCTTACCGGGGCACCCATCCTTTCGGCTCCGTATTCAGGGAATGCCTGTATGTAAAACCCCTCACTTAAGGCAGCTTCTGCCAGGAGTTTTGAGGCTGTAACTGCTCCCTGTCCTCCCCTTCCATGCCACCTTATTTCTATTAATCTTTGCAAGATCCACCTCTTTTACACAGCAAAAGATCAATTGAAATATATTTATCAATTTTCATGAAATTTTGACCCCCATAAATTTGAACCTGATAATACCATATTTATAGCTTGCTTATCAGATTATCGGAGATTTTATCATACTTAAAG
>JAZFRP010000122.1:0-9377 GCA_036445715.1 Candidatus Humimicrobiaceae bacterium
AAAAATTCAGCGGCCCAAAAAAGAATAGTTGAACATCTTTTAAAAGCAGGAAAAGAGGGACTCAGGAGGACCGACCTCCTGGCCGCAGCTGCTACTTCTTCGGAGACAATAAGAAAGCTGGTTGAAAAAAACATAGTCAAAATAGATATGGAAAGAGTAAGGCGAAGTTTTAAATACGATACGGCTCCCGACACGGCTCCTGAAAGGATAGTCCTCAATCAATACAAGGAAAAGGCGGTGGAAAAAGTCCTTGCTGCAATTGATGAAAACAGCGGACAAAAATTCTTAATACAGGGAGTCACCGGAAGCGGAAAGACCGAAAGCTATATGGAGATGTGTGAAAAGATCCTTGAGCTTGGAAAGAAGGCCCTGATACTTGTCCCTGAGATATCCCTCACCCCCCAGCTATTTGAAAGATTTGAAAAAAGGTTCGGGGCCAGGGTTGCGGTATACCACTCACATATGAGCGATGCGGAAAGGTATGAGAGATGGATGGAGATACTCGAGGGCGGAGTGGACCTTATAATCGGTACCCGTTCGGCCCTTTTTACACCTGTAACGGATCTGGGAATAATAATCATGGACGAAGAGCACGACCCCTCATATAAGGAAGGTTCCCGGGTAAGGTATAATACCCAGGATGTGGCGATAAGACTTTCAGCCATAAAGAATATTCCTGTAGTGTTTGGAAGTGCCACACCATCGGTAGGCACCCGCTACCAGGCAGAAAACGAAAAGGGATTTACACTTCTTAAAATACCTGTGAGGGCTGCGGCTTCCAGTGATGTGGAAAGGGAAATAGTAGACCTTAAGAAGATTGACAGGAGCAGGGAAGATGAATTCATAACTTCAAAACTCTTTATTGCGATCACAGAAGAGCTCGGGAAAGATAATAAGGTAATACTTTTTATTAACCGCAGGGGGTTCTCAAACTTTGTCATTTGTACGGCCTGCGGTGAAGTGCCAAAATGTCCTGCTTGCGACCTTTCATATAATTATCACCGCGATGTCGGAAGACTTATTTGCCACCATTGCGGGAGGGAGGAAAGATATACCGGAAAATGCATGTGCTGCTCCAAAGGGACACTTTTTCTTGCGGGCAGCGGTGTCCAGAAGGTGGAAGCCAGGGTAAGGGAAAGGTTCCCGGGAGTGCCTGTTCACCGGATGGATTCAGATATTACAAGCAAGAAGAAATCACATCAGAAAATAATCAATGAATTCTCTGCTCCGGGAAGATCGATCCTTGTCGGTACGCAGATGATAGCAAAGGGACTGGATATTTCAGATGTGACACTTGTAGGCATCATAAATGCAGACGGCATGCTGTCGCTTCCCGATTACCATATGAATGAGAGAGCTTACCAGCTTATAACCCAGGTCTCCGGGAGAGCAGGTAGAAAAGAGAAAAAGGGAAGAGTAATAATACAGACATACAGGCCCGATTCGGGTGTCATAAAGCATTTCATGGATGAGGATTATGAAAAATTTTATGATGAAGAACTTGAAAGCAGGAAGGAACTTTCCTATCCGCCCTTTACAAACCTTATAAATATGATCATCTCAGGATTAAAAGAGGAACCGGTCCGTGCCGAGTCTAAAAAATTATTTGATAAAATAAATAAAGACATTAAAATGGATATGAAAATACTGGGACCGGCTCCAGCCCCCTTTTACAGGATCAACCGCTTTTACAGGAGGCATATCCTTATAAAAACGGATGACATCGATATGATGACGGTGGAACTGGGTAAAATTTTACGGAAGTATAAAAAGAACAGGGATATAAGAATAATAGTAGATGTCGATCCGGTATGGATCTTATGATCAAAGGTAGAATATGGCAGTTAAAAAAGTAAGGAAAATAGGTGACCCCGTACTCAGGGAGACCTCAAGCAATATCGAGAAGATAGATAAACCGGTGCTTGACCTGGTCTCGGATATGCTGGACACTCTTGAAGAAGAAGGAGGTGTCGGACTTGCGGCACCACAGATAGGAGTCACAAGAAGGATCATACTGGTAAGGTATGAGGATAAGGTCGAGACATATATCAATCCTGAGATAGAAATCATTGAAAATAAAAGGATCGAAGGAGATGAAGGATGTCTTTCTGTATATTCTATCCAGGGATTTCAGGTAAAGAGATATCCCAAAGTCAGGATAAGGGCTAAAAACCTCAAAGGAAATACTGAAGAGTTCATCGCAGAGGACCTTCTTGCGAGGGTCATCCAACACGAAGTGGACCACCTGGACGGTATAATGTTCATTGACCACCTGAACGCTGCATCAAGGCGTGAATTATTTGAAAAAATAAATGAGTTAAAATCAAATTAAAAGATTTTATGTATAAAAGGGAGAGATAATCTTGAGAATAGTCTATTTCGGCTCTTCTGAATTTTCAGTACCATTTTTAAAAAAAATAATCGGGTCCAGGCACCAGGTCACCGCTGTATTTACAAATGCAGACAAGAAAAAGGGAAGGGGACGCAGGCTTGCCCCAAATCCTGTAAAAGAAGCTGCAATATCGGCCGGTATTAAAGTATTTGAAATAGAGAAAATGGATGAGGAATTCATAGAGGATCTCTCGAGAATAGAATTTGATCTTTGTATAGTGATCTCATTCGGGATGATACTGCCCGGGAAAGTATTTGAGAAGTGGCCCGGTAGATGGGTGAACCTTCATCCATCAATACTTCCGCAGTACCGCGGGCCGTCACCTATGATAAGTGCACTTCTTGATGGTGCAAAACAGACAGGCATTACAATAAATGATGTAGTCGAAAAAGTAGATTCAGGCATGATTTTTGACCAGGTAAAATTCAATATTGAGTCAGATGACAATTTGGAATGTCTTGAAAATAAAGTCATACGTTTTGGAGGACCACTCCTTATAAGTGTTCTTGACAGGATAGAGGATGAGGATCTCAAGCCTTTTCCCCAGGGAGAGGATGGTGTTTCTTATACAAAGAAGATCTCAAAGGATGACCTCCTGATAGATTGGACCGGTACCGGAGAGGATATTGTAAACAGGATACGGGCCTTTTCCCCCTTTCCTGGGGCATATGGATTCCTTGGTGGGGAGAGGATAAAGATCCTCAGGGCATCCTTACAAGCATCAGCCCAAGTATCTTCAGGCACCGGCGCTGAGGGTGGAGACGGTGATGAAAAAATGATTGAACCTGCCGGGACCGTAATAGCTGCCGGAGCAAAGCAGGGACTGCTTATAAGATGTGGCGGAGGAGAGATTATCAGCATAGAAACATTACAACCCGCAGGCAAGAAACCAATGGATCATAAAAGCTTTATAAACGGCTACCATCCGGGTGCAGGAGCAAGATTTGAAAATGAATAATGTGAATTCTCCAAATCCGCGAAAAACAGCTCTTGAGATACTGGACAGGTATTTTGAATCAGGGACCCGGCTAAAGATACTCTTTAGTGAGATACTGGATAGTTCGGGACTATCGGGACTTGACCGCAGGTTTGCGTTCAATCTTATAAAAGGAACTGTAAGATATGTGATAAGGCTTGATTTTATCATTTCCTCTCTTTCAAAAAGAAAACTTGAATCTGTTGACCCCGTGATCATGAATATTTTAAGGATGGGTATTTTCCAACTGCAGTTTATGGACAGGGTGCCTTCGTATTCGATAGTCGATGAAAGTGTAAAACTTGCAAAAGCAAAGAGTCCGTATGCATCAGGATTTGTAAATGCAGTGATGAGAAAAGCAGCATCGATAGATAATCTGGGTATTTTCCTGGAGGGCCTGCTTAAAAAGAAGAAACTTGACCAGGTAAAAATAATAAGCATACGTTATTCATATCCTGAATGGATCATAGAATACTGGATAAAACATTTTGGCAGGGATAAGACAATTAAATTGTGCCGCTATCTAAATAGGACGCCTGGATTTTATTTAAGGATAAACAAAATTCTTGCTGGTATTGATAATGATATTACTGAAAAACTGGGATCCATTGATGCTTCAGCAATAGATATCAGGGCTGAAAAACTTGGGGATCTCCAAAAGGATTTTACGAAAGTTTTTGGACCTGTTGTATTGCATGCACAAAGGGAGGAAGATAATAAATTATTCAGCCAGGCAGCATCAATATCGTCAACTTTCGGATTGGAGAAGACAGGATTATTCCTGGAGGGCCTGGTCACGGTACAGGACCTTTCCTCACAGATGGCTGTCAGGTATTTTTTAGACCCCCGGCCCGGCGAGAAGATACTTGATGTATGTGCCGCTCCGGGAGGAAAAACATCATTTATGGCAGAACTCATGAAAGATGAGGGAGAAATAGTAGCTGTGGATATAAGTGAAAAAAAGCTTAAACTTTTCCGTCAGAATATTTCGAGGATGAAGTCCGGCATAATTAAAGCATTCAGGGCCGATGCATCAATGAGCGGTTTCCTTGAAGATGAAAAGTATATAAATTATTTTGACAGGATATTCGTAGATGCTCCATGCAGCGCACTTGGTACAATATCCAAGAATCCTGAAGTGAAGTATAATAAAAAAAGTGAGGATCCGGCCAGGCTTTCCAAAAATATGCTTGCAATACTGTCTGCATGCGGACCGTATCTAAAAAAAGGAGGAAGGCTGGTCTTTTATACATGCACCCTGTCACCTATTGAAAATCAACAAACAGTTAAAGATTTTATTAAAAATAATAGTGAAGAATATATTGTGGAGAAAATAGATACTAGTGCTTTCTCCCGTGATCTAAACGTGGAGGAGACCGAAGACCTTACAGATAATAAAGATAAGTTTGTAAAGATGCAGCTGGAGATAATGCCTTATTATCTCGGGAGCGAGGGAGGTTTTGTGAGCGTATTTAAAAAAGCAGGTCCGGATACAATTCCCGGACAGGTCCCTAAATAATTTTCTTTACTTTATTAGCTTTCAAGCAACTGGTACAAATACTTATATTCTTTACCTTACCATCCAGCTCCACTCTTGCTTTTTGAAGATTGGGCTTAAAGACTCTCCTGGTTTTTTTATGTGAATGGCTCACATTATTTCCAAAAGTTGTTTTCTTTCCGCAGATGTCACATATTCTCGGCATTTTATGATCACTATTTCCTTATCTTTAAATATTTATTTTCCACTACCGGTAAATAATGGCTATTATATTTTCAAACCTTAGTATTATATAATAAAAAAACTTCAAGGCATATTATCATTTTATTTTATTATTTTCAAGGAAAGCGCAAACAAATCCTTTATGGTAAAATTTATTCGAACAAGCAGGGAGACAGGTATTTCCTATATAATATTGTCCGGGGAAGGGAAACAATTCAGACAGAAAATAGTCAGTGATTAATGAAAAAAGATTATAAAAATAGCCGGCCGGCAATTTACGGCCGGGTCTTTAAATAATAAATTATTAATTTTTATCTGTTATAATGTTTAAACTATTTTATGCAGTCATTGTGAAAATTAATTAAAACGGCGGTTGAAAATATGCTGGGGAATATTGAAAAAAAAGTCCTGGAAGATATTATCGATGTGATCATTGATAATTTCAAGGAAAATGAAGCAAAAATAAATGATATGAATGTCTTTCCCGTACCTGATGGAGATACAGGGACAAATATGCTCCTGACCCTCAGGTCAATAAAGGAAGAAATCTTAAAAGCAAAGAGTACCTCAATGAGGTCCGTAATGGAAAATGCTTCAATGGGTGCGCTAATGGGCGCAAGAGGTAATTCCGGTGTCATACTCTCACAGATCCTCAGGGGATTTTTTGATATTCTTATCAGGAGTGATGAGTTTGATCTTGATACAATAAAGGAAGCCCTCAGATCCTCAAGGGATGTAGCATACGGGTCCGTCCAGAATCCTACGGAGGGCACCATGCTTACAACCATTAAAGACATACATATACATGTTGGGGACCTGGTTGAAAAGAATGGAGAAATCAGTATGGAGGAGCTTCTGGACAGTATAATCGTTGCAACCGAGAAGTCTGTTGAAAGAACTACTTTCCTTCTTCCGGTACTTAAGCAGGCTGATGTCGTAGATGCCGGTGCGCAGGGAATACTGGACATGCTTATAGGCCTTAAACTGGCATTTTCCGTGATTGACAGTATAAACGGAAATCTCAATAATAAATTGGCAAGAGGCAGTGGGGACAGGATAAAGAAAAAAGTAAAAGTTGGAGCTGCAGCCGGTAATCCCGGTCAGGGTGAGGATAAAAATAGTGCTAATGAAGATAATAGATCTTCTAAAACAGCAGGAAGCCCTGGCAGTAATAAGGAACTTGATGAAGTAAAGATGAAGTCTGAAATAAAATATACTTACTGTACTGAATTTGTTATAAAGGGTAGCGGGATAAAACTTGAAAGATTGAGGGAAAAAATAGAGTCCTATGGTGACAGTGCCATGGTTGTCGGAAATGAAAACCTCGTAAAGGTACATGTGCATACAAATATTCCACAGAAAGTCATAAAACGTGCAATAAGGGAAGGAACCCTTCATGATATTGACATCAATAATATGGAGGACCAGAGAATGGAAACTATTGGTGCCGTGCATACTACTGAAGGAAAAATGACAGAAGCTCCTTTAAGAAGAGCCCTGGTAGTTATTGCAAACGGTGCCGGTATTGAAGAGATATTTAAAAGCATAGGAGTCGATGCGATCATTAGCGGTGGACAGAGCATGAATCCCTCTACATATGATATAGTCAAGACAGTGAACAAAATTAATGCAAAAGAGATCATACTATTTCCAAATAATAAGAATATTATCCCCGTAGCAAATCAGGCAAAGAAGCTTATTAAGAAAAAAACCATAACAGTTATACCGACAAGGACCATACCGGAAGGGATATCTGCAATACTGAATTATAATCCGGATGCAGGCATGGAAGAAAATGCATATAATATGGAGCAGTCTATTAAGGGCAGTAAATGCGGTGAGGTCACACAGGCTGTAAGGGATGCAAACCTCATTGTCGGAAAGATAAAAAAAGGTGCATATATTGGACTTAATAATGGAAAGGTAAGAGTTGTAGCAGATAATGTCATTGATGCTTCAATGGACCTGATCAGGGACATGATGGACGGCAATGAGGAAGTCATAACCTTTTATACCGGGAAAGGTGCCACGCAGGAAGATATAAGATTAGTAAGGGAAGAACTCAAGAAGATCTATCCCGGCTTGGATATAGAGATGCATAAAGGCGGACAGCCGCTATATCCCTTAATATTTTCAATAGAGTAGTTTATATGGTGATGTCTTATTAGGATAATTTCAGGAAAATTTAAGGGAAGAAAAATAAAGCCCCCTTCCGATTATAGTATACGTCCGACTCTTGACAGGGTAAAGGAAAGCATTTTCAATGTATTGGGCCCGCGGACCGTAGATGCTGCTGTCCTTGACCTTTTTTCAGGAACAGGTTCACTGGGGCTTGAAGCATTAAGCAGGGGGAGCAGGCTGGTCCATTTTGTTGATATAGATATTCAATCTATAAATCTAATAAGGTATAATACTGGAAATCTTGTAGATGGAGTCCAGGATGCAGGTGAATATAAAATAATCAATAGCGATGTCCTGGATTATTTAGAGTTTTGTAAAGATATAAAGTGGGATATAATCTTTTTTGATCCTCCTTATAAGATCGAAGAGGATATCATGAGGAGGGCATTCGATATAATTGCAGAAAAAATGCTTACCAGCGAAGATGCCGTGATCATATACGAGTTCTTTTTTAAGAAGGAAGTAGAAGAGGAGATCAAGAATTTAAAAAAGGTGAAAGAATCATTTTTTGGCGATAAGAAGGTAATTTACCTTAATACTAAATAATTGCTTTGAGACCAGGAATATAGAGAAGCAAGGACCAGGAGACCAATGGAAAAAACGGCATTATGCCCGGGCACATACGATCCGCTTACGGAAGGACACAGGGATGTAATAATCAGGTGTTCCAAAGTCTTTAAAAAAGTAGTGGTAGCTATTTCAAAAAATACAAGAAAAAAACCACTGTACAGTCTTGAAAAAAGGATGGATTTTGCCGGCAGGGTATTCGGTAATATTAAAAATATTGAGATCGTACCTTTTGAGGGACTTCTTGTAGATACTGCAGAGAGCAGTGATGCCCAGGTCATAGTAAAGGGTTTAAGGGCCATATCTGATTTCGAGTATGAGTTCCAGATGGCCCAGATCAATAAAAAACTTAAACCTGATGTTGAAACCATGTTTTTAATGACTAATCCCAAATATGCATACCTGAGCTCCAGTGCCGTAAAGGAAGTAGCAAGGTATGGTGGTTGCATCACCGGGCTTGTCCCGAAAGAGATAGAGAAAGATATAATCGAAAGTTTTAAAAGCGGAATAGATATGGAGAAAACAGAATGAATGCATTGGAGATCATAGACCGGATAGAAGAACTCCTGGACGGCAGCAAAAGAATACCTTTTTCTGCAAATATTATAGTGAATGGTGATGAGGTATATGACCTTATCGAAGAGCTGAGGAATGTATTGCCTGAAGAGTTTAAACAATCCCGCTGGATAGTAAAGGAAAGAGAGAACATGATCTCAGAGGCAAAGAGACAGGCCGATAAGATCATGAAGGATTCTGCTGATAAAGCAGAGGTGCTGGTCGGCGAGACTGAGATAATGAAAAGGGCAAACAGAAGATCTGAAGAGATAATGTCATCCATCGAAGCAAAAGCAAGGACCATACGGTTGGAGGCAGAAGATTATGCTGATGAAAAACTGGCAAACCTTGAGGCTGTTTTGCATAAACTCCTTAATGCTATCGAAAAGGGAAGGGACCAGTTCAAGAATACCATTTCTTCCGGAAAATAGTATTTTTTATTAAGCATCATCGAAGGTTTCCATACAATAAATTTTGGTTTATATATTAATGCATTTATGATATATTATTGAGCTTGTTGGGCCTATAACAGGTTTGTAACAAAAACATAGGAAGGAAGATACAAGTGGCCGTACCAAAGAGAAAGACATCCAGGACTAATAGGGATAAGAGAAGAACGCATGACCGTATAAAAATTGTAAATATAGTCGAATGCCCCCGATGCCATAGTAAAAAATTGGCACATCATGTTTGCCAGGCCTGTGGTTATTATAAAAATACAGAAATAATACCACAGGAAAAGGAAGCAAAAGGCAAATCCAGGGAAAAGGAAGCGCCTGCAGCAGAAGAAAAAAAGGCTGACAGCAAAGAAAAAAGTCTTAAAGAAAATAAAAAATAGAAAATAAATCGGGACGGACCGGGGGGTACAGGTTTTGAGTTTAAATGATTTTTTTTGCCCTGATTCTGTGGCAGTGATAGGGGCTGCCAGGGAAGAGGGTAAAGTAGGACGTACCATTTTTGATAATATTATCGGATCAGGCTATAAG
>JAZFRP010000123.1:0-5558 GCA_036445715.1 Candidatus Humimicrobiaceae bacterium
GGAAATCCGATTTTCTTTGCAAAACCTATCATGGCAGAAGCTACAGAAAGACCAAGCTGCCTGCCGGATATTTTATTAAAATCTGTTCTTGAATAACCATATTTTTTAAAGATATTGCCGACGATCCTCAGGGAATCATTTATCGCAGGTGCAAAAAAAACGGTATAATAGGGTTCCATAACAGCACATGCACGCCCATGGCTTAAAATATCTACAAGTGAAAAACTGGTGAGATGCGCCCCATTGGTTCCACCGATCATGATGGCATAACCCCCGAGATCTGTTCCATAACATATTGCATTTCTTGCAATATTATTGTCAGGTGCGGCAATGACTTCAGGCAGGTATTTAACAATGAGTTCTATGCCTGCAGCTGCAATACCCGATACTTTTTTAAATCCCGGTCTTCCTTCAGAGCCATAAAGGACCTCGATCAAATGGGTAAGACCGTCAAGAGCTCCGTCAGAAGTGATCCCGATTGGAGTATTGTATGTCACACTATAATCAAAAATGGACCGGCCGGGAACCAAAGCTTCATCGATTATAAGTTTTTTCTGTGATGTAGCAGTGTTTGTGATATTTGAATATTTTGTAAGGTGTGCCCCTGAACCGGCAATAGTCTGGATGGTAAGATGTGGAAGCAGCTTTTTGCCGCTATCCTTTATGGCTGCCGATACTTTTCCTACCCCGAAATAATCATCGAGGTCCCCTCCAAAAGTATAAAGGACAAGGGCAGCTTTAGCAGCGTCTATATTGCTTCCTCCACCAAAAGTTATCACGAAGTCCGGGTCTGTCTTATCTATGGCAGCTACCATTTTTTGGACATCCTCTATCGGGGAATTAGGTCTTGCACCTTTAAATATACCAGCTAAGGTGATCCCGGACTGCTTTAATGAACGGGTGATCAGGTCCACACATGCATCGCTTCCAGGAAAAGAACCCCGGAACAGGATTGCCCGCCTTCCCATTTTTGAAGCATCTTTGAGTGCTTCTTCCAGGATGTCCTGACCAAAATGATATTTGTCTGCCTTAAACTGCCTTAATAGTTTTTCAGCTTTTTTAAATTCCTGCAATTATTATTTCTCCTCTTATCAGTTATTTAAGTTTGAACCTGTTTGTGATCGGATATCTTCTGTCTTTTCCATAAGCCCGGGCAGTTATCTTTATGCCTGGAGAACCCTGGCGCCTCTTATATTCACTATTGTCGACCATATTCAGGATATCCTTTACGACCAGGGGATCAAATCCCATATCTACAATAGCTTTGTACCCTTTATCATCTTCAATATATGCTTTTAAGATACGGTCAAGCATATCATATGGAGGAAGTTTATCCTGGTCCTTCTGGTCCGGCTTGAGTTCAGCAGAAGGAGCCTTCGTGAGTATATTTTCAGGAATAAGTCCGCCATATTTTTTATTAATAAATCCGGATACTGAATAGACCATTGTCTTATAGACATCTTTTATCGGGGAGAATCCACCTGCCATATCGCCATAAAGGGTACAGTATCCGACACTTATCTCGCTTTTATTTCCCGTTGAGAGCACCAGCCAGTTATTCTCATTGGAAAAGGCCATTATGATGGCACCTCTTATGCGGGCCTGGATATTTTCCCTGGTGACATTTATGTCATCGGTCTTAAAGATACTTTTAAGGTTCTTCAGGTAGGACTCATAAATACTCGATATCGGGACCGTCGTATATTTGACCCCCAGATTATTTGCAAGTGCTGTTGAATCATCAATGCTTCCTTTTGACGAAAAACCGGAAGGCATAAGCACAGCAGTCACATTTTCTTTGCCTATTGCAAGAGTAGCGATAGCTGTAGTTATTGCGGAATCAATACCTCCGCTTAAAGCTATAACGACTTTGCTAAAACCATTCTTCATGATATAGTCCCGTGTTCCAAGAATCAGGGCTTCAAGGACTTCCTCTTCGGGACAGGATATAAGATCAGAATACTCTGAGGTTTTTTTCACATCCAGTGTTCCGGGTCCAGACGAGCCTTTTTTACCATTGTTTTTCTTTTTAAACCTGAGCTCTATGATCTTTAAGGAACCTTCCGTATCTCCGGTCTTTAATTTTTGGTCCTTAAATTTCGAATCCTTTATCCTTGCTGCCTGTGATGTGGATGGGTCTATTTCTGCAATTAGATGGTCCTCTTTAAATGGTCTGCATCTTCCAATAATTTTACCTTTTTCATTGATGATAAGACTGTTTCCATCAAATACCAGCTCATCCTGTCCTCCGACAAGATTTACATATACCAGGTTTACCCGGTTGTCTACCGCCCTTTTTGCAAGCATTTTCTCACGGGAGGCGATCTTCTCAGTATGATAAGGAGAAGCTGAGATATTTATAATAAGCCCGGCACCCCCGAAAATAGATTGGGTCCTTGCGGGTCCGGCCGCATAAAAGATATCCTCACAGATATTTACTCCCACCAGGTGGTCCCCTATTTTATATACATAATTTATATTACCTTTCTGGAAATAGCGCTCTTCATCAAATACAGAATAATTGGGAAGATGCTGCTTATTATATACTGATATTATCTTTGTCCCTGACATTATCGCCGCGGAATTATAGATAGAACCACTTGTGCTTCCGGCAAAACCTACTATTGCTATTATATCCCCGACTTTTTTGCTGATCTTATCGATATATTTTAAATTTTCATCAATAAATGCAGTTTTTAAAAGAAGGTCCTCAGGAGGGTATCCAGTAAGTGCAAGTTCAGGGAAGATGACAATATCTGCACCGCTGGCTTCAGCTTTTTCTATATGTGAGATTATAAGCCTGTGGTTTTGTATTATATCTCCCACAATGGGATTTATCTGGGCAAGATATAGTTTTAACACTTATTCATCACCTTTTTACTTTTTATTATTGTAGATCCCGGCTAATGGACCAGAGCAAGATATCCAGTATATTTACCTGGCGAACAATGATCTGTGCTTGTGTGATCCCGGCCCACGCAAAGGAATATTATTTTTATAATTATAGCAGTTTATGCCTAATTTTGACTTCTTATTTATTAAAAAGGGGAGAAATCTTGCGGAGATCAGATATTATTTTTGGAAGGACTTCAATAAAGCGGTCAGCTTCCTGCATCGTGTTTTCAAATCCCAGCGTGATCCTCAGGGAACCATGGGCTTCCTCTGCTGTTAGTCCCATTGCAGTAAGTGTATGAGACGGTTTCATCGAAGAGGATGAACAGGCGGACCCACTGGATACAGCAATACCTTCCCCGTCAAGTCTCAAGACTATCGCTTCTCCCTCTATATATTTAAAGGAAAAATTACAGTTTCCCGGAAGCCTTTCAGTCGGGTGACCATTAAATCTTATATCGTCTATTTTTTCAATTAGTGAGTCTTTTATATAATTCCTTAGAGTTGAGATATTTTTAAATTTTTCTGTGATATCTTTTTGACCGATCTCCACAGCTTTTGCAAGCCCTGCTATCCCGGGGATATTTTCAGTTGAGGATCTTATACCGTGTTCATGGCCTCCGCCAAGGAGTCGGGGCATTATTTTCGTACCCCTCCTGACATAGAGCGCGCCTATGCCTTTGGGAGCATAAAATTTATGACCGGAAATAGACAGGAGATCCACATTGAGATCATCTACTTTTGTACCTATGCTGCAAAATGACTGGACTGCATCAGTATGAAAGATTATTCCCTTCTCCTTCAAGAATTTCCCGATCTCAAGAATAGGCTGGATGGTTCCTGTAATATTATTTGCATGCATTATGGAGACGAGGATAGTATTGTCTGTGACAGCTTTTTTTATATCATCAGGGTCGACCATACCGTATTTATCCACACCGACCTTTGTGATCTTAAAGCCTTTTCTCGATAGATATCTCAGAGGCATGAGCACTGCGGGGTGCTCTATCTCCGATGTTATTATATGGTTTCCTTTTTTCTGGTAAGCTTCCGAAACACCCAGGATAGCAAGATTATCGCTCTCAGTTCCACTGCCTGTAAAGACGATCTCCCTTGGTTTTGCCCCCATAGCATTTGCTATGGTAAGTCTCGAAGTGTTAAGCAGCTCTTTTGCCTGCCGGCCCGGCGTATGGGGTTCTGACGCATTTCCATAAAATTTCGAAAAGCATTTCCCTACTATTTCTGCAATTTCAGGAAGGACTGGAGTAGTGGCACTGTGATCAAAATATATATATTTTTTATTGCTTTCCATAAGTCTTTATAACCTGTCTTTATGTTTATGACTGATATCATAATTTTTTATCTTTTTAGTAAATTTCTTTTCAGAAATACTAAAATTATTTGCTAAGCCAGCTTAAAAAACTACCATTGTTATAGGGTGCTGTCAATAATTAATCTTACCAGGTCCCCTCTATTTTTTAGGAATATGATCCGAAAAAGATATTGGGTTAAAATATAACCATATGGCATATTTTTCTTATTTAATAGTAGCTTAAAACGCGGGATTAAAATATAATATACAAAATTACCCGGATGGGTATTTTTTATACTTAAAAGTAAGGATGCTGGCGCTCCTTTAAAGACGATTTAAAACTTGAACGGGGACCGTAGCTGTAGTCTGTTATTTTTAAAGATATTTTAGAGATCTATTAGAAGAATAAGAGTATTTAGTATTGACTTAAGATGATAAAAGAAAGTATAAAACCAAATAATATGAGCCAGTCGGAAAAGTGGGCAAAGATCATATCTTTTGTCTTTGATGGTTCATTTATATCAATACCCATATTTATAGTAATCTGCATGGTTCTTGTGGAAGACAAAATGGCTGCGCTTAACTGGGCCATGCTCTGCATTCTATTCGGCATGGCAATTCCCGTCGTCTATATATTTTTCCTTTACAGGAAAAATAAGATATTAGACATGCATATGCCCGACCGGAAGAACCGGATGAAGCCTATGATCTTTACCATTTTCAGCAATGGCATCGGCTTTATTGTACTGTACCTGCTCAAGGCGCCGTTTTTCTTAAGGACATTATGTATATTAAGCATAATAGCCACATCAATTCTTACAGTGATCACCTTTTACTGGAAGATAAGCCTGCACACAAGCTGGATAACCTCTATAGTTATAACATTCAATGTACTCCTTGGCCCCTGGATGTTGCTGCTCCTGCCTTTGATACCTATGATAGGATGGGCAAGGGTAAGGGCAAAAAAGCATACAACACCCCAGGTTGTAATGGGTGCGGGTCTTTCCACGATCATCTGTTTTCTGGGATATCGCTTCACAGGTTTTATCACCCTGTTCGGGTGGTAATAATCGCTATAACACGACCCGGGGAAGATCCAAATTTTTAGACTCATTCATGTTTGTATCAGCCTGTTTTACTAAAGCAATGCAAAATCCTATAATATTTCTATAGAAAATATTTCTTTATGATTATTATATTATCCATGGAGGGCGATTATGAATAAGACAATATCTGATATCCTGTCCTGGTACAGAAGTGAAAATCCGGGGACAATTAAGAACCTGTACAGGATGCTGACAAGCGGCAGGCTGGGAGGCACAGGAAAGATGGTAATACTCCCGGTGGACCAGGG